>NZ_JBRRET010000005.1:0-162955 GCF_056760435.1 Stenotrophomonas sp. STEN008
GCATGATGCAGTGGCGTGGGCGGCAGGAAGCGGCGCCGGCGCGCCCGCGCGGCCCCGCCAAACGCGCCCCGGAAAGCCGCCCCCCCAAAATGGATTGGGGGTTAAAGCGCCCGCCGCGGGCCCCCCCCCCCGGGGGGCGCCCCCCCCCCCCCACCCTCCTTGGGGTCAGATCCTTTCGCCACGGCGAAAGGGATCTGACCCCTTTGCTCAACCCCGGTTTGCCGGATCCGGGCCGATCACGCCGCACGGGACGCTTGAAACCCCTCCCGGCCGTCCCAAGCTACAATGGGTGTTGCCATCGACAGGGCGCCAAGCGCCCTGTTTCGTTTGCGGCGGACGGATTCCCCAGGGAAGGCCGGGCGTCGTGTCCATCCAACCCGGTTCCTTCAATGATCAACAGCCTGCTTACCCGCGTATTTGGCAGTCGTAACGAACGACAGCTGCGCCAGTTCAACCGCATCGTCGCCAAGATCAATGCGCTGGAGCCGGAGATCGAGAAGCTTTCCGACGAGCAGCTGCAGGCCAAGACGCCGGAGTTCAAGCAGCGCATCGCCGGCGGTGAGGCCCTGGACAAGGTCCTGCCGGAAGCATTCGCGGTCTGCCGCGAAGCCGGTCGCCGCGTGCTCGGCATGCGCCACTACGACGTGCAGCTGATCGGCGGCATGGTCCTGCACCTGGGCAAGATCGCCGAAATGCGTACCGGTGAAGGCAAGACCCTGGTGGCCACGCTGCCGGTGTACCTCAACGCGCTGGAAGGCAAGGGCGTGCACGTGGTCACCGTGAACGACTACCTGGCCCGCCGCGATGCCGCGCAGATGGGCAAGCTGTACAACTGGCTGGGCCTGAGCGTGGGCGTGGTGTATCCGGGCATGCCGCACAGCGACAAGCGCGAAGCCTATTCCGCCGACATCACCTACGGCACCAACAACGAATTCGGTTTCGACTACCTGCGCGACAACATGGCGCTGTCCAAGGCCGATCGCTACCAGCGCGGCCTGCATTACGCCATCGTCGACGAAGTCGACTCCATCCTGATCGACGAAGCACGCACCCCGCTGATCATCTCCGGCCCGGCCGACGATTCCCCGGAGCTGTACATCCGCGTCAACCGCATCGTGCCGAACCTGGTCAAGCAGGAAGTGGAAGACGGCGAGGGCGACTTCTGGGTCGACGAGAAGGGCAAGCAGGTGCACCTGTCCGAAGCGGGCATGGAGCACGCCGAACAGCTGCTGGTCGAGGCCGGCATCCTCAACGGCGACACCGAAGGCCTGTACGCGGCGCAGAACCTGACCGTGGTCCACCACCTCAACGCCGCCCTGCGCGCGCACGCCATCTACCAGCGTGACGTGGACTACATCGTGCGCGATGGTGAAGTGGTGATCGTGGACGAGTTCACCGGCCGTACCCTGGCCGGTCGCCGCTGGTCCGACGGCCTGCACCAGGCGGTGGAGGCGAAGGAAGGCGTGCCGGTGCAGCGTGAGAACCAGACGCTGGCCAGCATTACCTTCCAGAACCTGTTCCGCATGTACAAGAAGCTGTCCGGCATGACCGGTACGGCCGATACCGAAGCATTCGAGTTCCAGAGCATCTACGGCCTGGAAGTGGTGGTGATCCCGACCAACCGCCCGACCATCCGCAAGGACAGCCCGGACCAGGTGTTCCTCAACCGCAAGGGCAAGTTCAACGCGGTGCTGGCCGACATCGAGGAATGCGCCAAGCGCGGCCAGCCGGTGCTGGTCGGTACCACCTCGATCGAAACCTCGGAAATGCTGTCCGAGCACCTGCGCAAGGCGGGCGTGAAGCACGAAGTGCTCAACGCCAAGCAGCACGACCGCGAAGCGACCATCGTCGCCAATGCCGGTCGTCCCGGCGCGGTGACCATCGCCACCAACATGGCCGGTCGTGGTACCGACATCGTGCTCGGTGGTTCGCTGGAAGCCGAGTTGCATGCGCTGGGCGAAGATGCCACCGATGAACAGAAGGCGGCGATCAAGGCCGACTGGCAGCAGCGCCACGAAGCAGTGAAGGCGGCAGGCGGCCTGCACATCGTCGGCACCGAGCGCCATGAATCGCGTCGTATCGACAACCAGCTGCGTGGCCGTTCGGGCCGCCAGGGCGACCCGGGTTCGTCCCGCTTCTACCTGTCGCTGGAAGACAACCTGATGCGCATCTTCGCCTCCGACTGGGTGCAGAAGGCCATGCGCATGATGGGCATGAAGGAAGACGACGTCATCGAAGACCGCCTGGTCAGCCGCCAGATCGAGAAGGCGCAGCGCAAGGTCGAGGCCCACAACTTCGACATCCGCAAGAACCTGCTGGACTTCGACGACGTCAACAACGACCAGCGCAAGGTCATCTACGCCCAGCGCGATGAACTGCTGGACGCCGAATCGGTGAAGGAGAACGTCGATGGCATCCGCGACGATGTCGTCTTCGACATCGTTGCGCGCTTCGTGCCGCCGAACTCGGTGGACGAGCAGTGGGACCTGCGTGGCCTGGAAGCGACCCTGGAGTCGGAGTTCGGCCTGCAGATGTCGCTGACCGACCTGGTCAAGTCGCACGAGGAACTGGACGCCGAAACCATCGCCGCCAAGGTGCAGGAGCGCGTCAACCAGCACTTCGCCGAGAAGGAAGCCAGCGTCGGCGACGAGACCATGCGCGCGCTGGAAAAGCACGTGATGCTGACTGTGCTGGACCAGAGCTGGAAGGAGCACCTGGCACGCATGGACTACCTGCGCCAGGGCATCTACCTGCGGGGTTACGCGCAGAAGCAGCCGAAGCAGGAGTACAAGAAGGAAGCCTTCGAGCTGTTCTCGGACATGCTGGAGAACGTCAAGCGCGAAGTGGTGACCCTGCTCGCCCGCGTGCGCATCCGCAGCGACGAGGAAGTGCAGGCACTGGAAGCGGCCGAGCGCCAGCAGGTCGAGGCACGCCTGCGCCAGTCGCAGTTCCAGCACCAGGACGCCGGCGGCTACAGCGCCGACGAGGAAGCGGCGCAGGTGCAGGCCGCGCAGCAGGGCGTGGCCCAGGTGCAGCGCGAAGAAGCCAAGATCGGCCGCAACGATCCGTGCCCGTGCGGCAGTGGCAAGAAGTACAAGCACTGCCACGGCCAGCTGAGCTGACCGGCCAGAGAGCCCCGCGAAAGCGGGGCTCTCCCGTTCTGGGGCAGGAAAGTACGCGATCCGCGATTGCGCCGGTCCCCCTGTTGTAGGCATGCTCCCTGCATGCCTTCCCCCACCCGATCGATCCATGTCGTGGCGGCCGTCATCACCGACGCCCGTGGCCGCGTGCTGCTCAACCGTCGTACCGAGAACCGCGACATGGCCGGCCTGTGGGAGTTCCCCGGCGGCAAGCGCGAAGCGGGCGAAACCTCCGCGCAGGCCCTCGTGCGTGAACTGCGCGAGGAACTGGGCATCGAAGCCGAGGTCGGCGACTGGATCATGGACGTGCCACAGCGGTACCCGGACAAGCACCTGACGCTGGAGGTGCGGCACGTCCGCAGTTGGAAGGGCACGCCGCGCGGTCGCGAAGGCCAGGCCATCACCTGGGTCGCGCAGGACAAGCTCGGACGCTACTCGATGCCGCCGGCCGACCTGCCGGTGGTGGCGGCACTGCGCGAGCCCGACTGCTATCTGGTCACCCCTGCGCCGGGTGAGGACGAGGCCGGTCAACGGCAGTGGCAGGAACGGCTGCAGCGCGCGGTCAGTGGCGGCCAGCAGCGCATCCAGCTGCGCCTGCCGCTGCAGCATCCTCGCCGTCAGGCCCTGATCGAGCAGGCGCTGCGCGCGCACCGGCGCGGGGTGCAGTGGCTGCTGAACCGCGATATCGAACTGGCGCGCTCGCTGGGTGTCGGCGTGCATCTGGGCAGCGAACAGCTGTTGTCCCTGCAGGCGCGACCATTGCCGGATGGGCAGCTGGTGGGAGCCTCCTGCCACGATCTTGAGCAGCTGCAGGCCGCACAACGGCTGGGATGCGACTTCGCCGTGCTTGGGCCGGTGCAGGCGACCGCCAGCCATCCCGAGGCAACGCCGCTGGGCTGGGATGCGTTTGCCGCCCTGCGTGCACAGGTATCGCTGCCCATCTACGCACTGGGTGGGATGGCACGCGGCCAGGTCGCTGAGGCGCGCCGCCATGGTGGGCAGGGCATCGCCGCCATCCGCAGCCTGTGGCCGGAGTAGAGCACGCTCGCGGGGTCAGATCCCCGCGCAGCCGGGCTCTGACCCCATTGCCGGGATCGGACCCCACCGGTCACAAGGTGATCCAGAAACAGCCGTACTGACGTCGCAGTCCCAGCACCGTCGCGGCGCGGGTGGCGCTGCCAGGCAGCGTCTGCTCAAGCCGCAGGCCTACGGGATGGCGCGACGTGGAGGGCTCGGTCGCGGATCCGGCCAGTGCAGGATCCTCGTCCTGGAGAAGGGCCTGTGCCTGCTGCGGATAGACCGGCACGACGTCCACCAGTGGCCGCCGCGCCAGCGACTCCAGCTGGCCGAGGATGCGCTGCGCGCCCGCGTCGGACACCGCCCCCCAGAGATAGAGTGAGGACAAGCGGTTCACGTCGTTGCCGGTGATGCCGGTGCGCAGGGCCTGTACCAGCTCGCTCAGGCGGCGCGGGCAGCGCGCCCCCAGCGAGTCCTGCGGCAGGTGGTTGCCGGCAGGAGCGGGAGGTGGCAGCCGTGATCGCGCGCCGATGCTGTCGCAGGGCCGGTCGGTGTAGACGCTCTGGCCTTGTGCATCGGTGCAGCGGTTCAGGCGCGAGGCCTGGCCGTGGGCAACGCCGGGCGCAGCGGACAGCAGCAGCGGCAGCAGCAGGAGTGAAATGGATCTCATCGACGCAGGGTAGCGCCGAATGCACGCGTGCAGCGTGCTTTCAGCCCTGCAGCAGTTTCAACACGGCCGTTGTCGGCTTGGCCAGGTTCAGTGTGTAGAAGTGCAGGCCCGGCGCGCCGCCTTCGATCAGGCGCTGGCACAGCTTGGCCACCACTTCGGCGCCGAATGAACGCACCGATGCCGCGTCATCGCCGTAGGCCTGCATCTTGCGGCCGATCCAGCGCGGGATCTCGGCGCCGCATTGCTCGGAGAAGCGGCGCAGCTGGCTGAAGTTGGCGATCGGCATGATGCCGGGCGTGATCGGCACGTCCACGCCAAGCCGGCGCACTTCATCCACGAAGTGGAAGTAGGCGTCGGGGTTGAAGAAGTACTGGGTGATCGCCGCGTCGGCGCCGGCATCGATCTTGGCCTTGAAGTGCTTCAGGTCGGCCAGGGCATCGGAGGCCTGCGGATGTGTTTCGGGGTAGGCACCGACCTCGATGCGGAAGGCATTGCCATGTTCGGCACGGATGAAGGCGATCAGTTCGGCGGCGTAGCGCAGGTCGCCAGGAAAGCCCATGCCCGAGGGCAGGTCACCCCGCAGTGCGACCAGCCGGCGGCAGCCGATGGCGCGGTACAGCTTGAGCAGCTCGCGGATTTCCTGGCGGGTGCCGCCGACACAGGAGAGATGAGGCGCCGCCTCGAAGCCGTGGTGCTGGTTGAGATGGCGCACGGTCTCGGAGGTGTAGCTCAGGGTCGAGCCACCGGCGCCGAACGTACAGGACACGTACTCGGGCGTGTAGTCCTTCAGCTTCGCCGCGGCACGGTCGAGCTGGCTGCGCTGTTCGTCGGTCTTGGGCGGATAGAACTCGAAGCTGATGGCGGTCATGGCACGGGCGATGGCGGCGGGTGCGAACCAGTATATCGCTTCATCAAGATGGATGTGCAATGAATGTGTGAAGCGCCTGCCGCGAAGGGGGAAGGGCGGGTACCCTGTGCCACTGAATTCCTGATCACGCCGCACACCATGTCCATCGTCCTTACCGATTTCGCCCGTCCCCGCCTGTTCCCGCGCGTGCCGCGCGGCAACACCATTCAGGACTGCACTGCCGAGCAGTTCGAGGCGTATCTCAACGCACACGCACCGCTGAAGGTGCTCGACGGCTACGCGCCGTTCTGCAAGCTGTTCGTCTACGAGAACTGGACCAGCACGCGCTGCCTGACCGTGCCGGTCACCGATGCCAACCGCCACCTGCTGCGCAGCGGCTACGAAGCGCGCAACCGCGATGAGCTGCCGGTGCTGGTGCGTTGGTTCGAAGGCGTCGAATCGCCGCGTGCGAACTACCTGGTGGTGATCCTGTACAGCGCTGAGCAGCTGGCCAAAGAGGGCTCACCGATCGATGCGGACTGGGGCATCGTCGGTTGCATCTACACCGCCGAACCGGAAGAAGTGCCGATGGCGCCGATCACGATGATGCGCAATGCGCTCGGTGTGGAGGAGGGGGGTTCCGGCGTGCCGCTGGACCGTGAGGCCTACCAGCGTTCGGTGGCGTTCTGGGAGAACAACGCCAACTGGCGGCCGTAGGCCCGGTCAGGTGCATCCGGCCGCGCTCAACCGGAAAGCCATTCCCACCACGGGTAATGGTATTCGCGGTCGATTGCCTGCCAGTGCTGGCCGCAGTGTGCACAGGCGACCGTGTGGCAATCGCCCCAACCATCTTCGGCCTCCTGCAACGAGAGCAGCTGCATGTGGCCCTGTTCAATCAGGCGCCGGGGATCGAAGAACGGGTAGGTGGGGTTGAGCGCGCACAGGCAACCCTCGTGCGCCTTCCAGTAGCGCAATCGTCGCAGCGCCGCCTTCAGGTGCGCCTGGTTGCTGACCAGCATGCCGCCGAGTTCGACGGGCTGGCAGTGTCGCTCGATCAGGTCGGCGTGCGATGCCAGAGCTTCCAGCGAGGAGGGGGTGAACAACCGCGCAACCGTGCGCGCGGCGTCGGTGATGCGGCTGGCGTCGCGCGACAGCAGATCCTGCAGCAGCACGTCGGCCTGTGCATCGTCGAGCCGGGGTATCGGCGCTGCGGACCACGGCCAGCGCATCAGCGGGCCGTGCCGATGGCGGCGTAATGTCCGGCAGTAAGGCGCAGCAGGTCGGCCGGCGCCAGTTCCACTTCCAGTCCACGACGCCCGGCGCTGACATGCAGGCTGGGCAATACCTGCGCACTGGCATCCAGGAACGTGCGCAGGCGCTTCTTCTGCCCGAGCGGGCTGATGCCACCGACCACGTAGCCGGTGGCGCGCTGGGCGGCGTCGGCAGCGGCCATCTCACACTTCCGGCAGCCGGCTGCTTCCGCCAACGCCTTCAGGTCCAACTGGCCGGCCACCGGCACGATCGCCACCAGCAGCTCGTGGGTTTCGGTGCTGGCCAGCAGGGTCTTGAATACCTGTGCCGGGTCGAGGCCCAGCTTGTCGATGGCCTCGCCACCATACGATTCGGCGTGGGCATCGTGCACGTAGCTGCGCACGGTGTGGGCGATCTTCTCGCGCTTGAGCAGGGTGATGGCCGGAGTCATGGGCGCATCGTAGCGTGGGGCGACGCGGCTGCCTTGACCGAGGCTGTTGCCATGATCTGGTAGCGCCGGACCATGCCCGGTGGCGTGGAGATCGTATTGCCTGCGTGTCGATGAGCAGGCGCCTTGTACCCGCCGGGCATGGCCCGGCGCTACCGGGATGCTCGTGGGCTGGCGCTAGCGGCGTGCCTGACGCAGAACGGGCGCCCGAAGGCGCCCGTTCTTTCTGCTTCCGCTGCTGGGGCCGGGGCCCTTTCCTGCGGAAAGGGAACCGACCCCGGGCGCGGCATCAGTAGCGGTAGTGGTCCGGCTTGAACGGGCCTTCCACCGGCACGCCGATGTAGTCGGCCTGTTCCTGGGTCAGGGTGGTCAGCTTCACACCGATCTTCTCGAGGTGCAGGCGTGCCACTTCCTCGTCCAGCTTCTTCGGCAGCAGGTAGACCTTCTTCTCGTAGTTGTCCTTGTTCGCCCACAGGTCGATCTGTGCCAGGGTCTGGTTGGCGAAGCTGTTGGACATCACGAAGCTCGGGTGGCCGGTGGCACAGCCCAGGTTCACCAGGCGGCCCTCGGCCAGCAGGAAGATCGCATTGCCGTTCGGGAAGACGTACTTGTCGACCTGCGGCTTGATGTTGACGTGCTTGATGCCCGGGTAGGACACCAGCGCATCGACCTGGATCTCGTTGTCGAAGTGGCCGATGTTGCAGACGATGGCCTGGTCCTTCATCGCGCTCAGGTGCTCGATGCGGATGATGTCCTTGTTGCCGGTGGTGGTGACGTACAGGTCGGCGCGGCCCAGGGTCGATTCGATGGTGTTGACTTCATAGCCTTCCATCGCTGCCTGCAGGGCGCAGATCGGATCGATTTCGGTCACGACCACGCGTGCGCCGTAGGCACGCAGCGAGGCGGCGCAGCCCTTGCCGACGTCACCGTAACCGCAGACCACGGCCAGCTTGCCGGCCAGCATCACGTCCATGGCACGCTTCAGGCCATCGGCCAGCGACTCGCGGCAGCCGTACAGGTTGTCGAACTTGCTCTTGGTGACCGAATCGTTGACGTTGATCGCCGGAATCAGCAGGGTGCCGGCCTGGGCCAGCTGGTACAGGCGGTGCACGCCGGTGGTGGTCTCTTCGGAGACGCCCTTCCAGTCCTTGACCACGCGGCCCCAGTAACCCGGGCGCTCCTTGGCCACACGCTTGAGCAGGTTCTTGATGACCTGTTCCTCGTGCGAGGAGGAGGCGGTGTTGACCCAGTCACTGCCGTTTTCCAGCTCGTAGCCCTTGTGGATCAGCAGGGTGACGTCGCCACCGTCATCGACCACCAGCTCCGGACCGGTCAGGGTGCCGTCGGCCAGGGTGAAGGTGAGCGCGTCCAGGGTGCAGTCCCAGTACTCTTCCAGGGTCTCGCCCTTCCAGGCGAACACCGGGGTGCCGGTGGCGGCGATGGCCGCAGCCGCATGGTCCTGGGTCGAGAAGATGTTGCACGAGGCCCAGCGCACGTCGGCGCCGATGTCCTTCAGCGTTTCGATCAGCACCGCGGTCTGGATGGTCATGTGCAGCGAGCCGGTCACACGCACGCCCTTCAGCGGCAGCTCGGCCTGGTACTTGCGGCGGATCGACATCAGGCCCGGCATTTCATGCTCGGCGATGTCCAGTTCCTTGCGGCCCCAGTCGGCCAGGGTGATGTCGCGGATCTTGTAATCGCCTTCGGTGGAGAAGGTCTTGGCAACAGCGTTCATGCAGTAGCTCCGGTTGTGGGCGAGCGGGTGCTCGCATCTAGCCGGGCGCCGTTGTTACAGAGCCACCTCACCGAGCCTGGCCGGCCTCATGGGGGTCCGGTCGCAGCGCCCCTCGGGAGGGGAGAACGGCCATTATATCGCGCGCCCGGTGTTTCATCGGCGTGACCCAACCATCGGCAGATGGGCGCCTGTGCACGGACTGTTAAGGTCGGGTTTTAACGCACCCTCAGGTGGAACGATGAGCACGCATGTACGCCGCAACCGGCGCTTGACCGGCCTGGTCCTGTCCATGGCCCTGTTGGCGGTGGCCCCGCTGGCCTGGGCGGCAGCGCCGCAGCCTGCGGCGGCCCAGGCCCAGGGGGCAAACGGCTACGAGCTGCCCTCGGCCGAGCTGCAGGCGGTGGTCGACGCCCCGCGTGCGCCCTCGCTGTACCTGTCGCCGCGCCGCGATGTGGCCGCGCTGATGCAGATGCCGTCGCTGCCGTCGATCCAGGTGGTGGCCCAGCCGGAACTGAAGCTGGCAGGGCTGCGCATCAACCCGCGCACGTTCTCCGACAGCCGTTTCAGCTTCGGCGAGAAGCTGTGGCTGATGAGCGTGGCCGACGGCAGGGAGCGGCAGATCAGCGGCCTGCCGGGCACGCTGTCGATTGCCAGCCTGGCATGGTCGCCGGACCAGAAGTGGCTGGCCTTCAATCAGGTCGACGCCGCCAGTGGCGCCAATGAACTGTGGCTGGTGGATGTGGCCGCCGGCAGCGCCCGTCGCCTGGTCGCCGGCCTGAACACGGTGATCGGCAGCGGCTACCAGTGGCTGCCGGACAGCCGTGGTCTGGTGGTGTTCACCCGCCCGGCCAACCTCGGCGCCGCCCCGGCCGCCGACGGCATTCCCACCGGCCCCGCCGTGCAGCAGACCAGCCAGGGCGGCGGCGTGGTGTCGATCCGTACCTATCAGGACCTGCTGAAGAACGAGGCCGACGCGCGCCAGTTCGACTACTACGCCACCACCCAGCCGATGGAAGTCAGCCTGGATGGCCGCACCCGCGCGATCGGCGCGGCGGGCATCTTCATGGGCTTCTCGGTATCGCCGGATGGCCGCTTCGTGCTGCGCCAGCCGGTGCAGCGGCCTTACTCCTATGTGGTGCCGGTCAGCAGCTTCCCGCGCCGCATTGAAGTGATCGACCGTGCCAGCGGCCAACTGGTGCACACCGTGGCCGTGCGCCCGCTGGTGGAAGGCCTGCCGACCGGCAACGACGCCGAAGTGACCGGCGTACGCGACATCATCTGGCGCGGCGATGCCGATGCCACGCTGGTCTGGGCCGAGGCCCAGGACGGTGGTGATCCGAACCGCGACGCCAAGGTGCGCGACGCCGTGCTGATGCAGGCCGCCCCGTTCGACAGGCCGCCGGTGACGCTGGCCCAGCTCGGCAGCCGTCTGGCCGGCATCAGCTGGGGCCGTGGCGACCTGGCCCTGCTCACCGAGTCGTGGTGGAAGACCCGCAGGACCAAGACCTGGTTGATTGCCCCGGACAACGCCGGTACCGAGCCGCGCCTGCTGTGGGATCGTGATGCGCAGGACCGCTATTCCGATCCGGGCCGGCCCCAGCTGTCCAGCGACGATCGCGGCCGCTCGCTGCTGCAGACCAGCCCCGATGGTGGCAGCCTGTATCTGGTCGGTGCCGGTGCTTCGCCGGAAGGTGACCGTCCGTTCGTGGACCGCTTCGACATCGCCAGCGGAAAGGCCTCCCGCCTGTTCCACTCGCAGGCGCCGAACTATTCGGTGCCGGTGGCATTGCTGGACAATCAGGGCAGCTCGCTGCTGCTGAGCCGTGAAAGCCCGGACGAGCCGACCAACTTCCATGTGCAGTCGCTCACCGATGCCGGCGCGGCACCGCGCGCGCTGACCCACTTCCCGCATCCGCTGCCGCAGCTCAAAGGCGTGCAGAAGGAGCAGATCCGCTACAAGCGTGCCGACGGCGTGGACCTCACGGCCACGCTGCTGCTGCCGCCGGGCTACGATCCCACGCGCGACGGCCCGCGCCCGCTGCTGATGTGGGCCTACCCGGGCGAGTTCAAGAGCGCCGCGGCCGCCAGCCAGGTCACCGATTCGCCGTACCGTTTCAACGCGATCAGCTACTGGGGCCCGCAGGCCTTCCTGGCCAAGGGCTATGTGGTGCTGGCAAGTCCTTCGATGCCGATCATCGGCGAGGGCGACAAGGAACCCAACGACACCTATATCGAACAGCTGGTGGCCAATGCCCAGGCTGCGGTGGACGAAGTGGTGCGCCGTGGCGTGACCGACCGCGACCATGTCGCCATCGGCGGCCATTCCTACGGTGCGTTCATGACCGCGAACCTGCTTGCGCATACGCGCCTGTTCAAGGCCGGCATCGCCCGCAGTGGTGCCTACAACCGTACGCTGACGCCGTTCGGCTTCCAGGCCGAAGAGCGCAACTACTGGCAGGCGCAGGACGTGTATCAGAAGATGGCGCCGTTCAACTATGCGGACCGGATCAAGGATCCGATCCTGTTCATTCACGGCGTGGATGACAACAATTCCGGCACCTTCCCGATGCAGAGCGAGCGCATGTTCGCTGCGGTGAAGGGACTCGGAGGGACGGCGCGCCTGGTGATGCTGCCGAACGAATCGCACGCCTATCGTGCACGCGAATCGATCATGACCATGCTGGCCGAGAGCGAGCGCTGGCTGGAGCAGACCATCGGCCCGGCAGCCTCGGGCAAGGCGAAGAAGAAGCGCTGACACGTGCATGCCGGCGGCCCCTGCGAGGGGGCCGCCCCGACGCGGTTGCATTCCACATCGGCAGCGCTGGCGTTGCATGCAGATGAAACCATTTCTGCATCGCAGCACAGCCCCCGATCTGGGATAGGCTTGGATCCAGGATCCGTTGACCGAGGCCCGTGCGTCGCCGATGAACGAGTACCGCAGCAGCATCGAGTTTGCTTCTCCCGATCTTCCGCTCCGCGATGACGTGCGCCGGCTCGGCGCGCTGGTCGGCGACCTGCTGGTCGAGCAGGTTTCGGCAACCTTCCTCGACGATGTCGAGGATGTGCGCACGCGGGCCATCGCCCGCCGCGAAAACCAGGCGCCGCTGTCGGAGCTGGCCAATGGCCTGGCCGGTCGTGCGCCGCAGCAGGCCGAGACGATGGTGCGGGCATTCAGCACCTACTTCCAGGTGGTCAACATTGCCGAGCGCGTGCACCGCATCCGCCGCCGCCGCGACTACCAGCGCGCCGGTACTGCCGCGCCGCAGCCGGATGGCCTGCAGGATGCGCTGCAGCACCTGAAGGCGCAGGGCGTGACGCTGGATGAGTTGGCGCAGTGGCTGCCGCGCATCGATATCGAACCGGTGTTCACTGCGCATCCGACCGAAGCCGTGCGCCGCGCACTGCTGGAGAAAGAGCAGCTGATGGTGGCCAGCCTGGTCGACAACCTCGACGGCCAGCGCACGCCGGGCGAGGCGGCAGCGGATGCTGCACGCTTCCGCATGGCGCTGACCGCTTCCTGGCAGACCACCGACTCCTCGCCGGTGCGGCCGACGGTCGATGACGAGCGCGAGCATGTCGGCTTCTATCTGGTGCAGGTGCTGTACCGGGTGATACCCGTGCTGTACGAATCCCTGCAGCAGGCGCTGCGTGATACCTATGGCGAAGAACTGGCGCTGCCGCGCCTGCTGCGTTTCGGCACATGGGTGGGCGGCGACATGGACGGCAACCCGAACGTGGACGCCCGCACCATCCGCAGCACGCTCGATGCCCAGCGACAGGCAGTGCTGGGGCGCTACCAGAAGGAACTGCTGCAGCTGGCCAGCCTGCTCAGCCAGTCCACCGAGCGGGTGGGCGTGAGCGATGCGCTGCAGGCGCGCGTGTCGCACTACCAGCAGCTGTTGCCGAAGGTGCAGTCGCGCCCGCGGCACGCCGACATGCCGTACCGGCTGCTCAACGACCGCATGCGTGCGCGCCTGCAGGCCACCCTGGACGATGCAGAGGGAGCCTATGCAGGCCCGGACGAGCTGATCGACGATCTGCAGCTGATCCTCGACAGCCTGCGTGCCAACCGTGGCGAGCATGCCGGCGGATTCGCCGTGCAGCGACTGTTGTGGCGGGTGAAGACGTTCGGCTTCCATCTGGCGCGGCTGGACGTGCGGCAGGAATCGAGCGTGCATGCGCGCGCGCTGGCGGCGGTGCTGGGCGGCGAAGCGGCCTGGGAAGGATTGGATCCATTGGCCCGCGCCGGCCTGCTCGGCCCACACGCCAGCGGCGAGCAGCCGCTGCCGGTGGGTGACGACGAGGGCAACCAGCGACTGGATGCGGTGTTCGCGGCGCTGGCCGACGCGCGCGCGCGGCATGGCAGCGAGGCGCTGGGCAGCTACATCATCTCGATGGCACATGATCGCAGCGATGTGCTGGCCGTGCTGGCGCTGGCGCGCCGTGGCGGATTGGCTGACGAGGACGGCGCGGTGCCGCTGGACATCGCACCGCTGTTCGAGACGGTGGACGATCTCAAGCGCGGTACTGCGACGCTGCGTGACCTGCTGGCCGATCCGGTCTATCGCGCTCATCTGCGGGCACGCGGTGATGTGCAGATGGTGATGCTGGGTTATTCCGACAGCAGCAAGGACGGCGGCATCGCCGCTTCGCGCTGGGGCCTGCAGCGTGCGCAGGTGGAACTGCTGGACGTGGCGGCCGAGGCCGGCATCCGCCTGACCTTCTTCCACGGCCGTGGTGGTTCGATCAGCCGGGGCGGTGGCAAGACCACGCACGCGGTGGACGCGTCGCCACGTGGCAGCATCGATGGTCGCCTGCGCGTGACCGAGCAGGGCGAGGTGATCCACCGCAAGTACGGCATCCGCGCGCTGGCGCTGCGATCGCTGGAGCAGGCCACCGGTGCGGTGCTGCGGGCCAGTCTGCGTCCGCGTGCCGCGGAACCTCGCGAGGAGGGCTGGCGACCGGTGATGGACGTGGTCGCCGCCGCCAGCAGCGAGGTCTATCGCGTCTTCGTCGGCCAGGCCGGTTTCATGGATTACTTCCGTACGGCGACGCCGATCGATGTGATCGAGCGGATGACGCTGGGTTCACGGCCGTCGCGTCGTCTCGGCCAGGATGCGGCACTGGGCAATCTGCGTGCGATCCCGTGGGTATTCGCCTGGAGCCAGGCCCGCGCGGTGATTCCCGGCTGGTATGGCGTGGGCAGCGGCCTGCAGGCGGCGGTGGATGCCGGCCATGAACCTGTCCTGCGCGACATGGCGCGCGACTGGCCGTTCTTCCGCACCTTCCTGGACGACATCGCAATGGTGCTGTCCAAGGGCGATATCACCATCGCCGAACAGTTCTCGCGTCTCTCCGGTGACCTGCACGGGCGCTTTTTCCCGCAGATCCAGCACGAACTGGCGCTGACCCGCCGCTGGCTGCTGGCACTGATGGACCAGCAGACCTTGCTGGAGCACGATGCGCGACTGGCGCTGTCGATCCGCCTGCGCAATCCCTACGTCGATCCGATCAGCGTGCTGCAGGTGGACCTGCTGCAGCGCTGGCGCGAAAGCGGGCGGGAGGACGAAGAACTGCTGCGCGCGCTGGTGGCCTGCGTGAATGGTGTTTCGCAGGGCGTGCAGAACACCGGGTGATCCGCATCCGCCGGGCATGGCCCGGCGCTACCCGCCTCGGTGGGTGCGGGGCTTGCCCCGCACGCTCTCACTCTTCAGGCGAAGGCGGATTGGACGCCAGCAGTTCCAGGTGCCGTTGCTCCATTTCCTGCCGCAGCTGGCGCCGGATCAGCGCGGCGGCCTGCCGGCGCTTTTCGTCCGAACTGGCGGGCTGCAGCGGGGGGACAGGCGTTGGCCGCCCCTCTTCGTCCACCGCCACCATGGTGAAGAAACAACTGTTGGCGTGGCGCACGCTGCGCTTGAGGATGTCCTCGGCCACCACCTTGATGCCGATCTCCATCGACGAGGTGCCGGTGTAGTTCACCGAGGCCAGGAACGTCACCAGTTCGCCCACCGCGATCGGCTGGCGGAACATCACCTGGTCCACCGACAGGGTGACCACGTAGCTGCCGGCGTAGCGGCTGGCGCAGGCGTAGGCAACCTGGTCGAGCAGGCGCAGGATGGCGCCGCCGTGGACCTTGCCGGAGAAGTTGGCCATCTCCGGCGACATCAGCACGGTCATGGACAGCTGGTGGGTTTTGAGTTCGGTCGACATGCAGCGATTGTATCGGCGTGGCGCAGCTCGTGTAGAGCCGGGCCGTGCTCGGCTGCTCTCGGCGTAGGCAAAAGAAAGCCGAGCATGGGCTCGGCTCTACAGAAAGCAGAAGGGCCGCTTGCGCGGCCCTTCGTCTGTCTTACTTCAGCTTCGCATCGGCGCGCAGGGCGGCGGCACGATCGGTCTTCTCCCAGGAGAAGGCCGTGGCGTTGACCGTCTCGCCGGCACCGTTGAGGTAGCTGAACTCCTTCGGCTTGCGGCCGAAGTGGCCATAGGCCGCAGTCTGCTGGTACATCGGGTGGATCAGGTCCAGCATCTTGATGATGCCGTACGGGCGCAGGTCGAAGTGCTTGCGGATCAGCTTCTCGATCTTGTCGTCGCTGATCTTGCCCGTGCCGAAGGTGGTGACCGAGATCGAGGTCGGCTCGGCCACGCCGATGGCGTAGGAGACCTGCACTTCGCAGCGGTCGGCCAGGCCGGCGGCGACCACGTTCTTGGCGACGTAGCGGGCAGCGTAGGCGGCCGAGCGGTCAACCTTGGACGGATCCTTGCCGGAGAACGCGCCGCCACCGTGACGGGCCCAGCCGCCGTAGGTGTCGACGATGATCTTGCGGCCGGTCAGGCCGCAGTCGCCCACCGGGCCGCCGATCTCGAACTTGCCGGTCGGGTTGATGTGGAACTTGGTGCCCTTGTGCAGCCACTTGGCCGGCAGCACCGGCTTGATGATCTCTTCGCGGACGGCCTCGATCAGGTCCTTCTGCTTGATGCCCGGGGCGTGCTGGGTGGACAGCACCACCGCGTCGATGGCGGCCACTTCGCCGTTCTCGTAGCGCAGGGTGACCTGGCTCTTGGCGTCCGGGCGCAGCCACGACAGCGGCGAGTTCTTCTTCTTGCGGATCTTGGCCTGCTGCTCGACCAGGCGGTGCGACAGGTGGATCGCGGCCGGCATGTAGCTGTCGGTCTCGTTGGTGGCGTAGCCGAACATCAGGCCCTGGTCGCCCGCGCCCATTTCTTCCGGCTTCTTGCGGTCCACGCCCTGGGCGATGTGCGGCGACTGCTTGCCGATCAGGTTCAGCACGCCGCAGGTGGCGCCGTCGAAGCCGACGTCGGAGCTGTCATAGCCGATGTCCAGGATGACCTTGCGGGTCAGCGCTTCGAGGTCGATCCAGGCGCTGGTGGTGATCTCACCGGCAACAATGGCCACACCGGTCTTGACCATGGTCTCGCAGGCCACGCGGGCGCGCTGGTCCTGGGTCAGGATCGCGTCCAGCACCGCGTCGGAGATCTGGTCGGCAATCTTGTCCGGATGGCCTTCGGAGACCGATTCGGAGGTGAACAGGTAGCTGGACATCAGGCTTAATATCCCTTGATTCGGATGGAAAGATGGGCGCGCATCATACACGGGGTGCGCCGCCTGTGCATTGTGAACCCGTACGGGTTGCCGGTGGTTAAGGTGACGTGCCCTCTGGCACAAGGCCTGGCGGGCGTCTGCAGGACACGGTGCGCAGGCAGTGTTCCACTGGCGTGACCATTGCCGCAAGGCCGTGTTGCGGGGGGGAAGGGGCGGTTCCGGCGTTGCCGGAGCGGGGCCGGCCGTCATCGTTCTGCCCCGAAACCGCCATTTGCTTGCCGCGTGCCAGGCGCAGGCTGTCGGCCAATCCGGCCGCCGGGTATCAGTGAGCACGCCATGCAGGAACTCGAACAGCGTCTGCAGCAACGCTTTCCGGAGTGGTTCCACGGCCGCCGCGGCCAGCTCGCGCGGCCACTGCTGCGCAGTGTCGGTCGCTGGTCGCGGCTGGACCGGGTGGAGGACTTCCTGCGGCGCAACGCTGACGTGCGCGGATTCGGCTTCGTGGCCGCCGGACTGGAGTTCCTGGACGGCCAGTACCAGGTGGATCCGGCCGCCCTGGCTCGCATTCCGGCCACGGGCCGTCTGCTGATCGTGGCCAATCATCCTTCCGGTGCACTCGACGCGCTGGCGCTGCTGGACGCGGTCGGCCGCATCCGCCGCGATGTGCGGATCGTGGCCAACGATCTGCTGGGCGCCATCGGCCCCCTGCAGGACCTGCTGCTGCCGGTCCGCATCCTCGGCGGCAAGGTCCAGCGCGGCAGCCTGCAGGCGGTGGAGCAGGCGCTGGCCGCCGAGCAGTGCGTGATCGTGTTTCCGGCCGGCGAGGTATCCCGGCTGTCGTTGCGCGGCATCCGTGATGGTCGCTGGCAGCGCGGGTTCGTCAGGTTCGCCCGGGCCGCCGGCGCCCCGGTGTTGCCGGTGAGGGTGGAGGCACGCAATTCGGCCCTGTTCTACGGCGCCTCGACCCTGTTCAAGCCAGCCGGCACCGCGCTGCTGGCGCGCGAGATGTTCGCGCGGCGTGGTCGGCCGCTGCGGTTGCGCGTCGGTGAACCGATGCAGCTGGGACAGGGCGACCCGGGCGAACAGCTGCTGGCGGTACGGCGCGCGGTGTATGCGCTGGGCCGCGACCTGCGCCCCGGCGAGACTGCCGGTGCCGGCCCCGAACCACTGGCCGCACCGGTGCCGCCGTCGCAGGTGGCGGCCGCCATCGCTGGCGCTGTCCGGCTTGGACAGACCGCCGACGGCAAGCAGATCCTGCTGGCCAGCTGCAGCGCCGACTCGCCGCTGCTGCTGGAACTGGGACGCCTGCGCGAGCTGACGTTCCGCCAGGTGGGCGAGGGTACCGGCCACAGCCGCGACCTGGACGCCTTCGATCCGCAGTACGAGCACATCGTGATCTGGGACGCTGCCGCGCAGCGCATCGCGGGCGCGTACCGTATCATGCGGGGCGCGCACGCCCTGGCCCGGCGCGGACTGGCAGGGCTCTACAGCGCGTCGCTGTTCCGCTATTCCGACGATGCCATCACCCATATCGCCGAGGGGCTGGAGCTGGGCCGCAGCTTCGTAGTGCCCGATTACTGGGGCAGCCGCAGCCTGGACTACCTGTGGCAGGGAATCGGCGCCTACCTGCAGTGCCGGCCCGGCATCCGCTACCTGTTCGGTGCGGTATCGATCAGTGCGGCGCTGCCGCGCGATGCGCGCGAGCAACTGGTGGCCTACTACCAGCGCTACTACGGCGGCATCGCCGGCCTGGCCGAGTCGAACCGGCCCTTCCAGTACTTCGCGGCACCGCCCAGTTTCGGCGAACTGGATGCGGGCGCAGCCTTCGATGTCCTGAAGGCCAACCTGGCCGCACTCGGGACCGGCGTGCCGACCCTGTACCGCCAGTACACCGACCTGTGCGAGCCCGGTGGCGCGCGCTTCCTTGCGTTCGGCGTCGACCCGGCGTTCAGCGACTCGATCGACGGTCTGATCGAGGTGGACCTGTGCGCGATCCGACCACACAAGCGCAAGCGCTACCTGCGTGATGCCGGAGCGCAGGCATGAGCGCGCTGGCGACGTTGTCGCCACACCGTCGCGCCGTGTTCGTCTCCGACGTGCATCTGGGGTCGCGCCATTGCCATGCGGCCGAACTGGCCGTGTTTCTCACCCAGCTGCGCTGTGAACGGTTGTACCTGGTCGGTGACATCATCGACCTGTGGTGGATGGCGCATCATCGCGCCAACTGGCGGCAGTCGCACAGCGACGTCATCCAGGCGCTGCATGCACTGCGTCGCAACGGTACCGAGATCATCTACATCCCCGGCAATCACGATGCCTCGCTGCGCCATGTCTGCGGGTTGATGCTGCCGGCGATGCAGGTGCGCCGTCGTGCGATCCATGTGACCGCCGATGGGCGACGGTTGCTGGTCGCCCATGGCGACGACTACGACGGTGTCACCCATTTCGGCGGCCTGCAGGAAAAGTTCGGCGATTGGCTGTACTACCGCATCCTGACCGGCAACCAGGCGCTCAACGCCGTACGCCGCCGGCTGGGCATGCGCTACTGGTCGCTGTCGGAATTCCTCAAGAAGCGCAGTGGAGCGGCCGAGCGCTACATCGAGCGCTTCGTGCAGGCCGGGTTGGACGACGTGCGCCGGCGCGGCCTGGACGGCATCATCTGCGGGCACATCCACCGTGCGGCGCTGGTCGAGCGCGACGGCCTGGTCTACGCCAACGACGGCGACTGGGTGGAGAGCCTGACCGCGCTGGCCGAAGATCATGACGGCGCGCTGCGCCTGCTCGATCACCATGGGCGGACGCTGGTGGAGCTGCCCGGCGCAGCCCGGCGCGCGGCGGCTGCCTGACCCCAGCGGCACCGGCCACCGTCCGGGCTCTGCTGTCGCCCGGCAAAGCCGTTAGCATCGGGCCATGGATTCCTTGACCCAGATCGTTCTCGGCGGCGCCGTAGCCGCTGCCATCGCCCCGCCCGGACATCGCCGCGCGGCCCTGCTGGCCGGTGCCGCACTCGGCACCCTGCCGGATCTGGATGCCTTGTGGCTGGGCTTCACTGCCGAGGATCCCGTAGCGGTGATGGTCGACCACCGCAGCTTCAGCCATTCGCTGCTGGTGCTGCCCTGGGTGGCGGCGCTGATCTGGTGGCTGTTCAAGCGCTACGGCGGGGGGCGGGTGGCGCAGTCGCCGCTGCGCTGGTTCTGGGCCATCCAGCTGGCGCTGGTCACCCATCCGCTGCTGGATGCGCTCACCGTCTACGGCACCCAGCTGTGGTGGCCACTGCGGCCACACCCGACCATGGGCTCAAGTGTTTTCATCATCGATCCGGCGTACACGGTATGGCTGCTGCTGGGCTGCGTGGTGGCGTGGTTCGGGCGCGCGCGGCCGTGGGCCGGCAAGGTGCTCGGGCTCGCCCTGGTGCTCAGTACCGGCTACCTGGGATGGGGCCTGCTGGCCAAGGCTCAGGTCGACCGTGCCGCCCAGCAGAGCCTTGCGGCCATGGGGCTGGGCGATGCACCACGATTCTCGGTGCCGATGCCGTTCAACACCCTGCTGTGGCGGGTGGTGGCGATGACCCCGAACGGTTACGTGGTCGGCGATCGCTCGCTGGTGGCCGACCGCGGCCCGATGCAGTTCGAAGGCCACCCGTCCAATGTGCAGGCCCTGCGTGAAGCGCAGTCGATTCCGGCGGTTCAACGCCTGCAGTGGTTCAACCGTGGCTTCATGCGTGCGCAGATAGTGGACGGAATGCTGGTGCTGAGTGATCTGCGCATGGGCCTGGAGCCGGATTACACCTTCAACTTCGCGGTGGCACGGCAGGCCGATGGGCGCTGGCAGGCGATCGTGCCCGAGCAGCGGCGCACGGATTACAGCAGCCCAGCGGCGCGCGCCGATGTCGGCGTCAGGCTGGCCGCGATGTGGCAGCGGATCTGGCATGCGCCGGCAGCGACGGGCGCCACCGGCGGTGGTGCCCCGGTGCACGCGGGCGATTGATCGGCAGGCGGAGATGCTGTGCCGGCGTCAGGCCGGCGGTGCTGTGCGGTTGAGCTGGATCGAGCGATGCAGGACCTGGCGCGGCGCATTGGCGATGTCGAAGCCGACGAATGCCAGCAGGAACTGCAGACCTGAAATCAGCGAAACCATGACGATCATGAGCGTACCGACCGGCGTCGCAACCTCCGCCGATGCCGATGCGATCCAGTGGTACGCGCCGAACACGCCACCGAAGGCAAGCAGTCCCAGCCCGGCGATCAGCTCCAGCGAGGCGATGGTCAGGTCGCGCAGGAAATAGTTGTAGCCGACACGCTTGAGCGTGTTGCGCACGTGCTTGAAGGCGAACTCGCCCAGTACCCGGCTGATGCGCAGGTTGCTGGTCTCGTCGGCATAGCGCGCGTCCATCGCCACGTCCTGCACCACGGCACGCACCGTGTTGAGGCGGAACAGCATGTCGGTCTCGAAGAAGTAGCGGTCGCTGATCGCATCCAGGGGCAGGTGACTGGCAACGCGCGCGTGGATGGCGGTGTAGCCGTTGGTCGGGTCGAACACCTGCCAGTAGCCGGACGACGCCTTGCTCATGAACGACAGCGCGAGGTTGCCGATCCGCCGCAACAGCGGCATGCGACGGATGTGGCTGAGGTTCCAGAAGCGGTTGCCCTTGGTGTAGTCGGCGTTGCCCTCGGCGATGGGAGCGACGAAGTCCATCAGCAGTGTGGGATCCATCTGGCCGTCGCCATCGACCTTCACCAGGATGTCCATGCCCTCGGCGATGGCCGCGCGGTAGCCGGTCTTGATCGCACCACCGACGCCGCGGTTCTGCGCATGGAACAGCACCCTGACCCGGGGATCGCGCGTGCTGTCCTGGACCATCCGGCCGCTGCCATCCGGGCAGGCATCATCAACGCAGTAGATCGCGGTGACCGCATCGTCGATCGCTGCGAGCACGCCGAGCACGTGGCGGGTCACCCGGTAGCAGGGAATGATGACGGCGATCTTCGGTGGCGTGGCCGGGCGCGCGTGGGCGTTCATCTGCATCGTCCTCAGGGCTGCGGCGGTGCCGGCGGCTGCGCGGGCGCGGCCAGCATCGCGGCTGCGGGCACTTCCACCAGGTCGGCGTACATCGAACGGGGTTCGGCGACGTCGCTGACCATCACATGGTGATAGCGGTTGAACGTGGTGTTGAAGCGGTCTTCGGGCATGTCCGGGAAGCGCGCGCGGAAGTACGCCAGCTGCGGGAAATACAGCGTGTGGTTGACTGCCGGGATACCGACGCCGGACAGCAGCGCACCGTAGCGCCCTTCCACCACCAGCGCTCCGTCCGCAGCCTGCCGTGCACCGCGCGCCTGCATCGACGCCAGCACGGCGCTGCGGTCCATGTCGAAGATCGGCCGGGCCGACTGCACAGGATTGAACAGCCCGTTGGTCAGCACGTTGCCGAGCGCGGCCACCGCCAGCACCAGCGCCACCGGATGCGCGGCGAACCGCGGGCGGCGCGCGGCGAAGGCCAGCACGCCCACGCACAGCAGTGGCCATGCATCGGCCCTGGCATGCAGCCGGCTGAAACTGCCCTGGCCGAAGGCGAACTTGAGCAGGCATCCCGCCAGCAGCAGGGCCGCGAGCAGCAGCAGGCGGCCGCGTCCCAGGCGCACCCCGCCGCGCACCAGCACGATCGCGCAGCCGATGTTCAGCAGCAGGCCCAATGCCAGCAACGCACGGGTGGGCGGCACCATCGACAGTCCGGTCAGCTGGCCGATCCGCAGCGGCACCGGCAGGAAGATCCAGCAGGCGACCAGCGCGATGCCGGCGGCCAGCACCCCCAGCGACAGCCGGTGGCCGCGCGCCCAGCGCAGCACCTGCGTCCAGTCGGCGAGGACGGCGGTGAACAGCGGCAGCAGGCTGCTGAACACTGCGATCTCACAGGCGTTGGACGGCTCGAACGCAGGCAGCGGATAGAACCCGCGCGTCATCAGGTTGGGGAACCCGTGGGTGAGCAGCGCGACCGGGCTGACCCCGCCGCCGGCGCTCTCGCGCTGGCCGGGATAGACGGTGTTGCGGACGATCTCGATCGCTTCGTGGAAATAGCCCAGGAACGCCAGCAACGCCAGGCCGCCGGCGACCGCCGCATCGAGCAGGCGTGCCACTGTCAACGCATCGCGGCGGAAGGCCAGCACCAGCACGCCCATGGCCAGCAGCGCTGAAATGATGAAGGGCGGGTAGGCCACGGCCAGCAGCCAGACCACCAGTGCGTAGGCGCTGGCGAGGATGCGCAGCCAGCGTTTGCCGATCCGCAGCCAGGCCACGGCTACCCACGGGGCCAGCGCGAACGCGCCCCAGTTGGTCGTCCACCACACCTGCACGTAGGGCGAGAAGTACAGGGTCAGCGCGACCAGCACGGCCGCCAGCGGCGGAACCCGCAGCTGGCGCAGGAACAGCGCCCAGCCGCACAGGAACGCCATCGCCATGAACATGAAGAAGAACGAGTAGGCGTTGGCCGGTGGCAGGATGAAGAAGGCCCAGTGGTACGGCTTGAACAGCAGGCCCCAGTCCAGCAGCGGAAGCGCCTGGAACGAGCGCAGCGTCTCGTGGTACGGCGAAAACGCGTTGGTCGCGCCGAAGTCGTTGGCCACCGCGATCTGCACGTAAGGGGTGTAGACCATCCACTCGTCCATGCGGATGCCCCGCGCCTTGCCGAGCAGGGGCTCGATCGGCGCCAGCCCCAGGTACTGGCTGGCCATCGCATACGACGAGGGCGTCAGTGCAAATGCGACATACAGCAGGCACAGCACCGCCACGATGCCCAGGCACAGACGGGCCTGGCGGGAGTCGAGGCCATCCAGCAGGCCGCCTTCCCGGGCGGCGAGGGGCAGCGTGCTACCCGGAGTCGTTGCGCGTGCTGTCATCAGGAATCCCTTCAGGCGCGGAGCTCGGTGGTCCCGTTGCCGCGCATGCGGAAGGGGCCGGGTCCAGCGCGCGCCCGTCCTCGACGCCAGCCCGCGACGATTCTAGCGGGTTGCCAGCCATGCGGCGCGTGGCACTGCCGCAGCGCAGCGGTGCAGGCGCCGGTCAATACACCGTCGCGCGGCCCTGCACGAACGAGAAGAAGAACACGGCATTGGGATCGTTCTGCACCAACCGGAACTCGCGACGCATGCCCTCCACCGTATCCTCGTCCACGGTGCCGGCCTGCAGCAGCTGCTCGGCGGCCGACAGCAGCAGCTGCTCCCAGAACGCGATCATCGTCTTGCGCCGCGCCGGCTCGCGGTTGTCCAGGTGGATCGTCTTGATCTCGGTATGCACATCGCGGAAACCACCGGCCAGCAGCAGGTTGCCGAGCTTGGCGCCGACGAAGGGATCGCCGCCGTGGTCGTACTGGAAATCATTGAATGCCATCCAGTAACGCCAGATGTGCGGCGAATACGGATCGAGCAGGAACGATGCGTTCATCACTTCGGTGATGTAGACCGGCGATCCCGGTGCGAGTACGCGGCGCACTTCGCTGAGCACGCGGGCCGGCGAAGGTACATGCTCCAGCACCCAGCACAGGAATGCCGAATCGAAGCTGCGTGCCTCGAACGGCAGCTCGCCTGCATCGGCCTGCTGCAGGGTGTAGCGATCGCTGCACCACGGCGTGCGCGCGAGGTTCTCGCGGGCGGTCGCCAGCTGCGTTTCGCTCAGGTCCACGCCGGTCACGTGCAGGTCCGGGAAGCGGCGCAGCAGGATCTCGGTCTGCGCGCCGACGCCGCTGCCGACTTCCAGCAGGCGTCGTGCGCTGCCGTAGTCGATCTGGCCGAAGATGCTCGATTCCAGCAGGCGGGCCTGGGTCATCAGGCGCTGCTGTTCGGTGCCGGAGAACCCGTGCAGGTAGGTGGGGGAGGAAATCGGCGGTGTCATGGTCGCGGGCTCGTGGTGCGTCGTGCAGGGTCGACTGCGGGGCGTGCGGGGTCAGGCAGCCGACGGCAGCGCCGGTTGCCCGGCGATCAGTCGGTCGAAGTACTCGGTGGTCAGCGTGATCTGGCTCTGCGGATCTTCGGCGCGGTTGACCACGGCGCGGAACGCCGCATTCTCGGGCCGGTCCTTGGCGTACCAGCCCAGGTGCTTGCGCGCGATGCGCACGCCCTGCGGCTCGCCGTAGAAGGCATGCAGGGCGTGCAGGTGGCCAAGCAGGATATCGCGCACTTCGGCCAGTGACGGCGGGGCCAGTTCCTCGCCGGTGGCCAGGTAGTGCGCCACCTCGCGGAAGATCCACGGCCGGCCCTGCGCTGCGCGACCGATCATCACTGCGTCCACGCCGGTCTGCTGCAGGACGAAGGCGGCCTTGCGCGGCGAATCGATGTCTCCATTGGCGATCACCGGAATGCGCAGCGCGGCCTTGATCTCGCCGATCGTGGCGTACTCGGCCTGGCCGGTGTAGTGCTGATCGCGGGTGCGGCCGTGCACGGCCAGGGCGGCGATGCCGCTGTCCTCGGCGATGCGCGCGATCAGCGGCCCATTGCGGTGGTCGCAGTCCCAGCCGGTGCGGATCTTCAGCGTGACCGGCACATCGACCGCGTTGACCACGGCAGCAAGAATGCGCGCCACCAGCGATTCATCACGCATCAGCGCCGAACCCGCCCAGGCATTGCAGACCTTCTTGGCCGGGCAGCCCATGTTGATGTCGATGATCTGCGCACCATGGTCGACGTTGTAACGCGCCGCCTCGGCCAGCTGCTGCGGCTCGGTGCCGGCGATCTGCACGCTGATCGGTGCCGGTTCACCCTCATGGTCCATGCGGTGGATCGACTTGCGCGTGTTCCAGAAGCGCGGGTCGCTGATGGTCATCTCGGAGGCGGCCAGGCCCGCGCCCAGCCGTTTGCACAGCAGGCGGAACGGCTTGTCGGTGACGCCGGCCATGGGCGCCAGCACGACGTTGGGAGCAATGGTGTAGGGGCCGATCTGCATGCGCCCATTGTAGGCCGCAGGCGGTCACATGGCCGGGTCGGCGAGGCGCCGGTTCAGGCCGATCCGGACCGACCTCATGCCGTACGGGCATCAGCAGATGCTTGACGGTTGCTTCCGCCGCCCCCCAGTGGCGGGTCATCGTGGGCGGCTGGGGCAGGGCTGCGTGCCCTGCATGGGCGCAGGCAGAAAAAGGCCCGGGCACCTGCGCGCCCGGGCCGGTTCATGCAGCTGCGGCGTGGACCTACCGGATTTCCACGTCGGCCGGGGTCAGCCGTGGCATCGCCGCTGCGGCGCCTTCCTTCTCGGTCGAGCGGCCCGCGAACTGGTTGGCGAAGCGCACATGGCGTGCGAACGGCGCCTCCGGCAGCTGGGCAAGGGAGGCGGCCAGCGCGCCGTTGAAGGCGTCGCCGGCACCGGTGGTATCGATCGCCTGCACCTGCTCGGCACCCACGCGGTAGTACGGCTGGGTGTCGCCGCGCAGGTTCTCATCGGCATGCGAAACGAACACGCCCACCGAGCCCAGGGTCACCACCACGGTACCGTTGCCGACCAGCTTGCGGCACAGCGCATGCAGGCTGGCACCATCCAGCGCGGCCACGTCGTTGGCATCCACGCGCTCGCCGACATGGCGGCCCAGCAGGGCGGCGAACTCGGTCTCGTTCGGGGTGATCACATCGGCCAGCTTGAGCAGGCCGATGGTCGAGGGGGCGTCGGCCGGTGCGGTGTTGAGCACGGTGGTGACACCGGCCTCGCGGGCGGCAGCCAGTGCCGCCTCGATGGTCTGCACCGGCGACTCCAGCTGCACCAGCACCACCCGGGCACCGGTCAGCAGCGCCTGTTGCTGCTGCAGGAAATCGGTGCTCAGGGCGGCATTGGCGCCCGGGCCGATCACGATGGTGTTACGACCCCGTGCATCGACATAGATGCCGGCGGTGCCGGTCGGTTCGCTGCTGGCTTCGGCGATCAGCGCGAAACCGTCCTGGCCGGCGAGGTCGCGGGCGGTGGCACCGCCGGCGTCATCACCCAGGGCGCACACGAAGTGGGTGTCGGCGCCCGCGCGGCATGCGGCCACGGCCTGGTTGAAGCCCTTGCCACCGGGGCCGGTGCTGTAGCGGCCGGCAATGGTCGCGCCCGGTGCCGGCAGCGACTCGCACCGCCACACGTGATCGACATTGAAGGAACCGACGACAACGACACTGCTGCTCATAGGGAATCTTTTCTCGAACTAGGGTTCAACTGAAATGCGTCAGCACGCCGGCGATGGTCGCCGTCATGAAGGTGGCGATGGTACCGCCCAGTACCGCGCGCAGGCCGAACTTGGCCAGGTCGTGGCGACGTTCCGGGGCCAGGCCACCGATGCCGCCGATCTGGATCGCGATCGAGCTGAAGTTGGCGAAGCCGCACAGCGCATAGGTGGCGATCAGGCGACCTTCATTGGACAGGGTCACGCCGGCGACCTGGCCGTTCACGATCTGCGACAGCTCGGTATAGGCGACGAATTCGTTGATCACGACCTTCTGTCCGATCAGCGACCCCACGGTGGTGGCGTCGGCCCACGGAGTGCCGATCACCCAGGCGATCGGTGCCAGCAGGTAGCCGAAGATGGTCGACAGGTTGGTCGGCTTGCCGATCTGTGCGGCCAGGCCGGTCACTTCGCCGAGCCAGGTCAGCGGGGCGTTCAGCAGGGCGATCAGGGCGATGAAGGCCAGCAGCATCGCGCCGATGTTCAGCGCCAGCTTCAGGCCGTCGCCGGCGCCGGCCGCCGCCGCGTCGATGATGTTGCTGGAGGTCTTCTCCACTTCCATCTTCACCGTGCCGCGGGTCAGCGGGGTGCCGGTTTCCGGGATCAGCAGCTTGGCCACCACCAGCGTGGCCGGTGCGGCCATGATGCTGGCCGCCAGCAGATGCTTGGCGTAGAACGCCTGCTGGGTCGGGTCGCCCCCGCCGAGCATGCCCACGTAGGCCGCCAGCACGCCGCCAGCGATGTGGGCCATGCCACCGATCATCATGGTCAGCAGCTCGGACTGGGTCATCTTGGCGATGTACGGGCGCACGGTCAGCGGCGCCTCGGTCTGGCCAATGAAGACGCTGGCGCAGACGCTGGTGGTTTCGGCACCGGACACGCGCATCACCTTGGTGATCGCCCACGCCATCACCCGGACGATCGCCTGCATGACGTTCAGGTGGTACATCACGCCCATCAGCGCGGAGAAGAAGATGATGGTCGGCAGCACCTGGAAGGCGAAGATGAAGCCGTAGTTCTGGACGTCCATCAGCGAGCCGAAGATGAACTTCGAGCCCTCGTTGACGAAGCTCAGGACCTTCACGAAGCCGTGGCCGAGCGCATCGAACACGTCGCGGCCGCCGGGGACCAGGATCACCAGCGCCGCAAAGGCGATCTGCAGGGTGATGCCGGTGGCGACGAGCTTCCAGTCCACCGCGCGCTTGTTGTTGGAAAACAACCAGGTGATGCCGATCAGCACCGCCAACCCGAACAGGCCGAAGCCGATCCTGCCCAAACCTTCGACCATGTGAGTGACTCCCCTGGGGCGTCGCGAAAAACGGGAAGCCTAGTGCAGGGCAGGGGCCGGGGCAAGGAAAAGCAGCGTGCGCGCGGCCATCGGCACTGATCGGGCCAGCAACGGCAAGGGGTTGCGGTCGGCACGACGGGTAGAATGGGGCTCGATTCCGGCCCGGATGCGGGCCCGCAGCAGGAGATTCGCATGCACTACCGCCGCCTGGGCTCCACCGGCCTGCCGATATCCGCCCTGTCCTTCGGCGCCTGGGTGACCTTCGGTGACCAGATTCCGCGCGACGAGGCCCGCAACCTGGTTGCCGCGGCCTGGGACCATGGCATCAACTTCTTCGACAATGCCGAGGGGTATGCCAATGGCCGCGCCGAGCAGGTGATGGGCGATGTGATCGCCGACCTGCGCCTGCCGCGCGATGGGTTCTGCGTGTCCAGCAAGGTGTTCTTCGGCAGTGCCAAGGATCCGCGACCGACCCAGCGCGGCCTGTCGCGCAAGCACGTCACCGATGCCTGCCATGCCGCGCTCAAGCGCCTGCGGGTGGACTATCTGGACCTTTATTACTGCCACCGCCCGGATCCCGACGCGCCGATCGCCGAGACCGTGCACGCGATGGATACCCTGATCCGGCAGGGCAAGGTGCTCTACTGGGGCACGTCCGAGTGGTCGGCGGCACAGATCCAGCAGGCGCTGGACATCGCCGCGCGACACAACCTGCAGGGGCCATCGATGGAGCAGCCGCAGTACAACCTGCTGCACCGCGAGCGGGTGGAAACCGAGTACGCCCCGCTGTACGCGGGGGCCGGCCTGGGCACCACCATCTTCTCGCCGTTGGCGTCCGGCCTGCTCAGTGGCAAGTACGACCGTGGCATTCCGGCCGACGCCCGGCTGGGCCGCGAGGGCATGGAGTGGCTGCAGGATCTGGTTCTGGGCGCCGATGCACAGGCACGCCTGGCCCAGGTCCGTCATTTCAGCGCGGTGGCACGCGAGCTTGGCCACGCCCCGGCCAGCGTGGCCATCGCCTGGTGCCTGCGCAATCCACAGGTGTCCAGCGTGATCCTGGGCGCCAGCCGGGTCGAGCAGCTGCTGCAGAACCTGCAGGCCCTGGAAGTGCTGGAGCAGATCGACGCCGCCGGCTGGGCCCGGATCGAAGCCGCCTTCGTCTGACCTGCAGCATTTTCCCGCCGGGAGTCGAGCCGTGCTCGACCCCAAGGTCACCGCTGCACGCCATTTGATTCACAAAATCTATCGAATTTCGGATTTCGATCATTAATCTCATCAATCAAATTGAGAATGGTTGTTGATTGTCAACTGAGAATCATTATCATTTAACTCGTCCCTCGCACGAGTCCAGATGCTCATGAACGCTCAACCTGTACTGCTGCGCCCCGAAACACTGACCCTCCGCGATCGTCCGGTCCGCGTCGTTCCGCCGGAAGAGGTCATCGACAGCGAAGCCCTGCTCAAGGGCCGTCGTGAAATCCTGATCCAGCATGGCGATCGCTTCTATCGCCTGCGGCACACCAGCAACGACAAGCTGATCCTGACCAAGTAACGCGGCCTGGTCGCCCGCCTCCCTCCCTCCTGCCGGGCGCTGCCCGCAGGGTGGGCGACCCGACCGCTCCTGCTCTCTCCCCCTCGGTCTACCGCGTACGCTCCGGCGTGCCGGTGGCCGGGGGTTCCTCTGCCTGACCGAACGAACCCGATGACCCGCCATACCGCCCTTTGCCTTGCTGTCTGGATGGCGCTGCCGCTGTCCGCCCACGCTGCCACCGCCGCCAGCGCCGCGCCCGATGCGCGCGAAGTCGATCGCGTGCAGGTCACCGCCACGCGCACCGAACGCGCGGTCAGCGACGTCGCCGCTACGGTCGATGTGATCGACCGCGAGCAGATGGACCGGCACCTGGTGCAGGACATCAAGGATCTGCTGCGCTACGAGCCGGGCCTGTCGGTCAGCCGCAGCGCCGCGCGCTTCGGCCTGGGCAGCATCCGTATCCGTGGCCTGGACGGCAACCGTGTGCGGGTGCAGACCGATGGCATCTCGATGCCGACCAGCTTCAACATTGGTTCGTTCTCCAATGCCAACCGCAACTTCACCGATCTGGACACGCTCAAGCGCGTGGAGATCGTGCGCGGCCCGGCCAGCTCGCTGTACGGTTCCGATGCGCTGGGCGGCGTGGTCGCCTTCGTCACCAAGGATCCGGCCGATTACCTGAAGGATGGCAAGGACAGCTACGTCGGCCTGAAGTTCGGCTACGACGGTGAATGGAAGGGCCTGCTCGGCGGTGTCACCACGGCGTTCGGCGGCGAACACTGGAGCGGCATGGTCAACATCAACCATCGCCAGGGCCAGGAAACCGACAACAAGGGTGACGTGCGCAGCAACGACAACACCCGCACCGCCCCCAACCCGCAGGACCGCGACGGTCGCAGCGGTCTGGCCAAGCTGGTCTATGCACCGAGCGAGGACCAGCGCTTCCGCCTGACCGTGGAAGGCAACGAAGACAAGACCGAGACCAACGTGCTGTCTTCGATCGACCGTACCACCACCACCGGCATGAAGGCGCGCGACAAGCAGAACCGCACCCGCGTGTCGTTCGCGCATGAAATGGATGCGCTGGACAAAGGCTTCGCCGACAGCCTGCACTGGCAGCTGTATACCCAGCACAGCGAAACCACCCAGATCACCGATGAGGACCGTGCCAACCGCAGCCGTCGCCACCGCGAGTTCAACTTCGACCAGCGTGTGTACGGCCTGCAGGCGCAGTTCAACAAAGCCTTCAGCACCGGCAGCGTCGAGCACGCGCTGACCTATGGCTTCGAGGGTGCACGCACCGAGATCCGCCAGAAGCGCGATGGTTTCCAGGTACTGGCCAACGGCCAGACCAGCACCACCATCCTGCCCGATGCGTTCCCGGTACGCGATTTCCCGATCAGCAAGACCACCGAGCTGGGCCTGTATGCGCAGGATGAAATGCGCATGGCTGGCGGCAAGCTGTCGCTGGTGCCGGGCGTGCGCGTGGACCGCTACGAGCTGAAGCCGGAAGTGGACAACATCTTCGCCGAGGACAATCCCGGCGTGGCGGTGGCGAAGCTGACCAAGACCAGCGTCTCGCCCAAGCTCGGCATGGTCTATCGCTTCACCGACGAATGGTCGCTGTTTGCCGGTTACTCGCACGGCTTCCGCTCGCCGCCGTACAACGACGTCAATCTCGGCTTCACCAACTTCGCCTTCGGCTACACGGCCATTCCCAATCCGGACCTGAAGCCGGAAACCAGTGATGGCATGGAACTGGGCCTGCGCTTCCTGTCGCCGGCTGCCTACGTCAGCGTCAGCGGCTACTACAACGAGTACAAGGACTTCATCGAGTCGCAGTCGCTGGTCGGCACCAATGCGCAGGGCCTGATGGTGTTCCAGTCGCGCAACATCGCCGACGCCCGCATCTACGGCGCTGAACTGAAGGCCGGCGTCGACTTCGGCCAGATCAGCCCGACCCTGCAGGGCTGGGCACTGCGCAGTTCCGTGGCCTGGTCGCGCGGCGACAACAAGACCGAGGACACCCCGCTGGATTCGGTCGACCCGCTGCGCGGCACCGTCGGCCTGATGTACGACACCGATGCCTGGGGTGTCGAACTGGCCGGCACGTTCGTCAAGCGCAAGGACCGCGTCGCCTCGGCCACGGTGTACCGCCCGGCCGGCTATGGCGTGGCCGACCTGATGGCACATTGGAACTTCGCCCCGGGTGCGACCTTCAACGTAGGCGTGTTCAACCTGGGCGACAAACGCTACATCGATTGGTCCAACGTGGGTACGACGCTGTCGCCGACCAGCCGCGTGCTGGATCGCTACACCAGCCTGGGTCGTACCTTCTCCGCCAGCCTTGCCGTGTCCTGGTGACCTCATGAGCCGAGCCTTGTCCGCACGCAGGAATGACTCCATCGCCGCGCCACACCGCGCGGCATGGCCGACCCCGGCACAGCTGGCCACGCTTGGCACCGTGTTGTGTCTCTACCACGCCGACGGCAACGAGCTTGGCGGCTGGCGCCAGGCGGTGCGCGTGCATGCCTGCCAGGGCGTGGACAGCGAGGGCCTGCGCGAAAGCCTGTGCTTCCTTGACGGCCGTGGCCGCTGCGTGTGGCGCCTGTACCTGCTGCCGGACAGCGATTTCCTGGCCTGGGACCGGTTGGTGGCCGCGCTGCCGCCGGGCCCACAGCACGACAGCGACGGCAGTGTCGGTGAACGCCTGTGGCGGCGCCTGGCCGGTCATCTCGGCGGCCAGCGTTGGCGCCTGTGTGCGCTGCGCCTGCATGCCGCCGATGACGGCCGCACCCTGGCGGCCAGCCTGTCGACGCTGTCGTCGCTGGGCGCGGCCACCGCACGCCGCATCGCGCGCCTGGAAGGCGCAGAGGGCGAGCTGGCCATCGACGACTGCTGCTGTGCCGACGCCGCGCGCCGGCCGCCACCACGGATTCCCGGCGACCAGCCGCTGATCCGCCTCTGATCTGTTCCTGATGGAACGCCCGACGGCCACGGATGGCCTCTCAACGAACCTGCAACCCCGAAGGAAGACCCCGATGAAATTCCAGACAGCCAGCGTCCTGCTGTTGCTCGCCGGCAGCGGCGTGGCCAGCGCGCAGCCCTCCGACATCGCCCGCGACCACGACAGCATCCTGGCCATGCAGGGCGAGTACACCGTGGATTTCGCCTTCGACGAAACCGTGCTGCTGAAGCCGGGCTACGAGCGCGCGCCGGCGATGCGCAGCGGCGGCAATGAAATGGTCATCGTGGTCGAGGACACCCCGAAGCGCATCGTGCTGCAACACCTGCTGCTGGACGAGAAGAGCGGCCACATCACCAAGCACTGGCGCCAGGACTGGGTCTACGAGGCCCCGAACCGCTTCGAGTTCAGTGCCGACCAGACCTGGCGGGTACGCAGCATCCCGGCGGCGGTGAACCAGGGCGCCTGGACCCAGTGCGTGTATGAAGTAAGCGATGCACCGCGCTACTGCGGCACCGGCAAATGGACCTACACCAACAACGTGCCGAGCTGGACCAGCGACCTGAGCTGGCGCCCGCTGCCGCGCCGTGAGTACACCAAGCGCAGCGACTACAACGCGCTGGCGGTGGTCAACCGCCACACCCTGACCCCGAACGGCTGGACCCACGAGCAGTTCAACACCAAGGTGCAGCGCAACACCGACGGCAGCCAAGTGGAGATCGCGCGCGAGTTCGGCTTCAACGACTACGTGAAGACCACCGAGATCGACTTCACCCCGGCGCGCGATTACTGGAAGGCCACCGCCGGCTACTGGGCCAAGGTCCGCCAGCGCTGGGACGGTTTCCTGACCCAGGCTCCGGGCGTGCACCTGAAGACCAAGCTGGATGGGATGGCGATGATCATTCCGCTGTTCACCCAGGCGCAGGACCTGCAGGACGGCAAGCAGGTGAAGGACGCGCAGATCGACGAAGTGTTCGCCAGGTACGTGGAAAAGGCCCAGTAGGGTCGAGCCCTGCTCGAGGCCACAGCCGGATCCACGCATGGCGTGGATCTACCGCAAGGAAGGGTGCCGGGCTTGCCCGGCACGCCTCCCGGCGCGCGCCTGCGTCAGGCTTCGCGCAGGGCCAGGGCGGGCGGGGTATGCAGGATGCGCCGGGTGCCCCACCAGCCCGCCAGCAGGCTCAGCCCGATGCCGACCACGCCGCCCAGCAGCAGGCCCAGCCACGGCGGCAGCAGCGGCAGTTCGAACACCTTCTGCGACACCACCAGCCCGATCACGGCCGTGGCGCCCACCGCCAGCAGCGCGGCGAGCGTGCCCAGTGCCCCGAACTCGACCAGTACCGCACCGCGCAGCTGGCGCCGGGTCGCGCCCAGCGTGCGCAGTACCGCGCTGTCGTAGCGGCGCTCGCCGGCCGTGGCCTGCAGGGCAGCCAGCAGGACCAGCACGCCGGCCAGCAGGCTGAACACCATCACCAGCTGCACCGCCTGCGCCACCCGTTCCATCACGTCGCGCACCTGCGAGATCACCGCATCCACGTCCAGCAGCGACAGGTTCGGCTGTGCACGCACCAGTTCGCCCAGCCCGGCTGCCTGGCCGGCCGGCAGGTGGAATGCCGAGAGCAGGTTGTGCGGGGTGTCGCCCACGGCGTTCGGATTCAACAGCACGAAGAAGTTCGGCCGGAACGTGTTCCAGTCCGCCTTGCGCACGCTGGTCACGGTGAACTCGCGCTGCTGCTCGCCCACGGAAATGCCGATACGGTCGCCGGTCGAGACGCCGTAGCGTTTGGCCCAGCCGGTTTCCACCGAGGCTTCGGGCGCAGTGCTGTCCGCCTTCCAGAAGTGGCCCTCAAGCAGCGTATTGGCCGGCGGGAAAGTGCTGCGCCAGCTGAAGTTCAGTGGCCGGTTCTCGTCGTCGTCCTCGCGCGGGCCGTTTTCCCGCCCCTGGCCGTCCTGCGCCTGGTCCACGCGGACCGGCGGCTTGCCGTTGATCGCGATCAGGCGGCCGGTGGCCATCGGTTCGATGCTGGCATCGGCCGCACCCAGCGCGCGCAATGCTGCCAGCACGCCGTCGCGTTGTTCGGGCTGGATGTTGATCAGGAAGTAGTTCGGCGTGTTCTCCGGCAGGCGCTCGCGCCACTGCTGCAGCAGCCCCGGCCCGGTCACGGCCAGCAGCAGCAGCGCGCACAGCGACAGCGACAGGCCCACCAGTTGCATCACCGCCAGCATCCGGCGGCGGGTCAGGGCGGCCAATCCCAGCCGCCAGTTGCCGTGCAGGCGGTGCTGCAGGCTGCGCAGCACCTGCAGCAGCACGAAGCCGCCCAGGCCCGCCGCTGCGGCGAGAGCGGCCAGGCCACCCAGCACCCACAGGGCCAGTTTCAGGTCGCCGGTCACCTGCACGGCCAGCACCAGGCTGGCCAGCAGGGCGGCGACGTAGGCCAGCAGCGAGGCGGGCGGCAGAGCAGCGAAGGAGCGGTTGAGCACGCGCATCGGCGGCACGCCGCGCAGGCGCAGCAGCGGCGGCAGGCCGAAGCCGAACAGCAGCAACAGACCGATGCCTGCACCGGTCAGCGCCGGTGTTGCCTGTGGCAGCGGCAGGCGCTGCGGTATCAGGCTGCCCAGCACCTGTACCAGGCTTTCCTGCGCGGCCATGCCCAAGCCGATGCCGAGCAGGCAGGCCGGAACGGCCAGCATCAGCAGCTGCAGTGCCAGGCCCAGCAGGATGTCGCGCTGGCGTGCTCCCAGGCAGCGCAGGATCGCCACCTGGTCGATGCGGCGCAGGGCGAAGCGGTTGGCGGCCAGCGCGGTGGCAACGCCGGCCAGCAGCACCGCCAGCAGCGCGCTCAGGCCGAGGAAGCGCCCGGCCAGATCGAAGGCCTGGCGCACGCCGCGCTGGGTGTCATCCACGCTGAGCAGGCGCATGCCCTTCACCTGTGGCTGCAGCCATTGCCGGAACGCCGCGATCCGGTCGGCCGGCCCGGCGAACATCAGCCGGTAGCTGATGCGGCTGCCGGGACCGAGCAGGCCGGTGCCGTCGACATCAGCGCGATTGACCAGCAACGTCGGCGACAGCGTGAGGAGGTCGCCGCCGGCATCCGGTTCGGCCTCGATGATGCCGGCGATGCGCAGCGTACCAGCGCCGAACTCGAGGTCATCGCCGGCCTTCAACCCCAGCGCCTGCAGCAGGCGGGGATCGGCATAGGCCTGGCCCTGCGGCGGCATGCCGGCATCGTCGATCAGCGCACCACCGGGCGTGCTGCGTACCCGCAGCGTCCCCCGCAGCGGATAGCCGGCCTGTACCGCCTTGATGCTGGCCATCTGGCTGGCATCGCCCTGGAACAGCACGGTGCCGAAACTGGCCATGCGGGTGGATGCCAGTCCCCGCTGCCTGGCCTCTTCGGCGAAGGCGGCCGGCGGGTCGTCACGACCGGCGACGCCGAGGTCGCCGCCGAGCATCTCCGCAGCGCTGCCGGTCAGTGCCAGGTTGACCCGGTTCACCAGCGTGCCGACCGCGGTCATCACCGCCACGCCCAGCACCAGCGCGGCGAACACGGTCAGCAGGTCGCCGGCCAGGGCTTCGCGGCGCAGCGCGCGCCACGCATGCCGCAGCAGGTTCATGCGCGGGCCTCGTGCGCGACCGCCTGCAGGCGGCCGTTGTCGATGCGGTGGATGTGCTGGCAGCGCTGGGCCAGGCGCAGATCGTGGGTGACCAGCACCAGCGTGGTGCCGCTGCCGGCGTTGAGCTCGAACAGCAGGTCGCTGATGTGCTGGCCGGTGCTCTGGTCCAGCGAGCCGGTCGGCTCGTCGGCGAACAGGATGCGCGGCCGGGTGACGAAGGCACGCGCCAATGCCACGCGCTGCTGTTCGCCGCCGGACAGCTGGCGCGGGTAATGGCGGGCGCGATGGGCCAGCCCGACCTGGTCCAGCACGGCGTCCACCCGCGCGCGATCCTCGCGCCCGCCCAGCTCCAGCGGCAGGGCGACGTTCTCGGCGGCGGTCAGCGCCGGGAGCAGGTGGAAGCTCTGGAAGACGAAGCCGACCTCGCGAGCACGCAGCTGCGCGCGGGCTTCCTCATCCAGGCTGGACAGTTCGTGCCCGGCCAGAGCGATGCGACCGCGGCTGGGCAGGTCCAGCCCGGCGAGCAGGCCGAGCAGGGTGGTCTTGCCGGAGCCGGAGGCGCCGACGATGGCCACGCTGGTGCCTTCATGGACCGTCAAAGTGATGTTGTCCAGTATGTGGACTTCACCCTCCGGGCCATGCACGGATTTGCCGACCTGGTCGACGGCGATGGCGACGGGCGCGCTGCGGGGGGACAGGCTGTCGATGAGGAGACTCCAATGCGCAAGACGGGATGGAGCCGGCGAGCCGGCATGATGATGGTGCTGTTGCTAGGGTTCCTGCTGTTGCCCGGGCTGGCCTGTGCCAAAGGTCCGGCCGGTACCGTCCTGGTGCTCGGCGACAGCCTCAGTGCTGCCCACAATATCCCTGCCGATGCCGGCTGGGTCAGCCTGCTGCAGCAGCGGGTCAGGCAGCAGTCGAAAACGCCGGCGCGGATCGTCAACGCCAGCATGAGCGGCGAGACCACCGCCGGCGCCCTGACCCGGCTGCCGGGCCTGCTGGCGAAGGAGAAGCCGGACGTGGTGGTGATCGCTCTGGGGGGCAACGACGCCCTGCGCGGGCTGACCCCGGCGCAGGTGCAGGGCAATCTGGAAAAGATGGTGCAGGCCAGCCAGAAGGCGGGCGCCAAGGTGCTGCTGCTGGGCATCGATGTGCCACCGAATTACGGCCCTGCGTACCGCCAGCGGCTGGCGGCCGCCTACCGCGCGCTGGCCGACCGCTACGCTGTGCCGCTGCTGCCGTTCCTGCTGGAGGGGGTGGCCCTGCAGCCGGGGATGATGCAGGCCGACGGTCTGCACCCCACCGCCCAGGCCCAGCCGAAGGTGCTCGACAACGTCTGGCCCCTGCTCAAGCCGCTGCTCTGAGCAGCGGATCGGACCTCTTGACGGAACTTCACATTGCCTCCACCGTCGATCCGGCATGTTTCACAAAGCTGAAGTTAGAGGGAATCACATGCGTCAGACGAAGGAGACTTCCGGCTTGGTGCTGGTGGTCGAAGACAACCGCAACATCTCCGAGATGATCGGCGAATACCTGGAAGGTCGTGGCTTCGAAGTCGACTATGCACAGGATGGCCTGGACGGCTACCGGCTTGCGGCGGAGAACAGCTATGACGTGGTGGTGCTGGACCTGATGCTGCCGCGGCTGGATGGCATCGAAGTCTGCCGGCGGCTGCGCAACGATGCGCGCAAATCGACGCCGGTGCTGATGCTGACCGCGCGCGATACGCTGGACGACAAGCTCACCGGCCTGGGGTTCGGTGCCGATGACTACCTGACCAAGCCGTTCGCGATCCAGGAACTGGAAGCACGCCTGCGCGCGCTGATCCGCCGCGAACGCCGCCAGGTGGGTTCGGAAGTGCTCAAGGTCGCCGACCTGGTGCTCGATCCGGTCAGCATGCGTGCCACCCGCGCCGGCACCGAACTGCAGCTGTCGCCGATCGGCCTGCGCCTGTTGACGATTCTGATGCGCGAATCGCCGCGGGTTGTCACCCGCCAGGAAATCGAGCGCGAGATCTGGGGCAACGGGTTGCCGGATTCGGACACCCTGCGCAGCCATCTGTACAACCTGCGCAAGATCATCGACAAGCCGTTCGATCGCCCGCTGCTGCATACCGTGCAGAGCGCTGGCTATCGCATTGCCGACATCGCCCAGCCGATGGCCTGAGCAGGGACCGTGCCGGTGCAGCTGCAGGCCCGGTGCGGTAGCGGACGGGCAACAGGGCAGGGGATGACCGACCGGCAGTGTCGGCGGTCATCATCCCTGCACGACCACGGCGCGGTGCGCTGCCTATAATCGCAGCGCTCTGACCGGGACCCCGCAATGCCGCACGGCCTGCCGCGCAAGATCCGTATCGCCTTCATCCTGCAGGCAGTGCTGGCCAGCCTGGGCATCCTGCTGGGCGCATGGCTGGTGTCGCTGGTCATCAAGCACAGCCTGGTCGGTGCAGCGCTGCGCGAGGAAGCGGCGTATTACTGGACGCTGCACGACGCGTCCCCCGCACAGCCTCCCCCCAATACGCAGAACATCCGCGGCTACCTGCTGGAAAGCGGCCAGTCCGCGTTGTCGCTGCCGGCCAACCTGCGCGACCTGGAGCCCGGTTTCCACGAACTGCCGGCGGATGACCAGCTTGTCCTGGTCGATGTGCGGCCGGCCGGCCGCCTGTATCTGGTATTCCTGCGCTCACGCGCGGAAATGCTGGCGTTCTGGTTCGGCATCGTGCCGGTGCTGCTGACCCTGCTGGCGGTGTATGGCGCCAGCTGGATCACCTATCGCGCGTCCAAGCGTCTGGTATCGCCGGTGAACTGGCTGGCGCGGCGCGTGTCGCGCTGGGATCCCGGTCACCCCGAGGCAGCCGATCTGGAACCGAACAAACTGCCGGCGGACATGCAGGGCGAGACCCGGCAGCTCGCCGCGGCCCTGCATTCGCTGGCCAACCGGGTCAGCGCGCATGTCGCCCGCGAACGCAACTTCACCCGCGATGCCAGCCATGAACTGCGCACGCCGTTGACGGTGATCCGCGTGGCCAGCGACATGGCGCTGGGGGATGATTCCCTGCAGCCGCGCCTGCGCCGCAGCCTGCAGCGCATCCAGCGTGCCGGGCGTGACATGGAAGCGGTGATCGACGCCTTCCTGATCCTTGCCCGCGAGGCGGATGTCGAGCCGCAGGTCGAGCTGTTCGATGTCAACGACATCGTCCGTCACGAGGTGGACAACGCCAACGAACTGCTGGGTACGCGCCCGGTCGTGGTGCACCTGCACAGCGACGGACCGGTGAATCTGCATGCGCCGCCGCGGGTGCTGCAGGTGGTGGTCAGCAACCTGGTGCGCAACGCCTGCAGCTATACCGACGAAGGCCGCATCGACGTGCATGTGCGCGACGACCGGGTGGTGGTGCGCGACACCGGCATCGGCATGTCTGCCGAAGCCCTGTCGCGCGCGTTCGAGCCGTTCTACCGCGCCGAACCCAGTCGCCCGCAGGGCACCGGACTGGGCCTGTCGATCGTGCGCCGGCTGTGCGATCGCTTCGGCTGGAAGGTCAGCCTCTCCAGCGAACCCGGGCAGGGAACCGAAGCCACCGTGATTTTCCGCTAGAGGGCTTTTGCCGGGTCAGAAGCGGGCATTCCGCGGAATGGCAGGGGTAGCGCCGGGCCATGCCCGGCGTGCGCAGAGTCTCAGTCGCAGGTCACCTTCGGTGCCAGCGCGCGGGTCCAGATGGCATATCCGGCGGGCGTCATGTGCAGCATGTCCTCACGGAACAGCGCGCGATCAGGCTGGCCGTCGGCGCCCAGCATCGGCGTGTAGATGTCGGTGAAGCCGGTGTTGGGCAGCCTGGCCAGCGCCGCCTTGACCAGCGTGTTGGCCTCGTTGATCGCCGGCAGCAGGTGCGCCCGTGACGGGCTGGGCTTGATCGACACGTATTCCACCCGGGTCTTGGGCAGGTCGCGATGCACGCGCTGCACGAAGGCGACCACATCGTCGCGCACCTGCACGGCGCTGCGGCCGCTGTTGAGGTCGTTGTCGCCGGCGTACAGGAAGACCTTGCACGGCGCGTACGGGATCACGATCTGTCCGGCATACCAGGTGCTGTCCCGGACTTCCGAGCCGCCGAAGCCCCGGTTGAACACCGGCTGGCCGGCGAAATCGGCCGCCAGGCTGTCCCACATCCGGAATGACGAACTGCCGATGAACTCGATGCCACCACGAGGCGGCGGGGCGACCTTGTCGGCGGCGGCGAAGGCGGCCATGTCGGCGGCCCAGGCCACGTTGGAGACCTGCTCGGGAACGCGGGGCGACGGCGAGGGAACGCGTGCCAGCGCCAGCGGCGCAAGGGTCAGCAGGCCCAGCATCAGCAGAGCGGGACGGCGGTGGGACATCGTGCACTCCAGGCAGGAAGGAGGGAGCCATCATAGGAGGCGGGCGCGGCCCGCGCTTGTCCCCGGCAGGCCATTCGGCCCGACCGCGCGGAGTATGGCCGGCGGCCTTGTGGCAAAATGGCGGCTATCTGCCCATCCCTGTGCACCCATGATTCCCTGCCGTGCGTCTGAGCGGTCGCTGCGCCGCGCCCCTGTTGCTGGATGCTCCACCCGTGGCTGACCAGTTCGGCCACATGCCGCGCGGCCCGCGCCGCATCTTCCAGGCCGCGCGCTGGTCCTGGCAGGGCCTGCGGGCCGCCTGGCTGCATGAGTCCTCGTTCCGGCTGGAGGTCTACCTGCTGGTCCTGCTGACCCCGGTGGCGATCTGGCTCGGCCAGACCCCGGTGGAGCGCGCGCTGCTGATCGGCTCGATGCTGCTGGTGCTGGCGATGGAACTGGCCAACTCCGCCATCGAGGCCGTGATCGAGCGCTACGGCAGCGAGATCCACGAGCTGGCCGGGCGCGCCAAGGACATGGGTTCGGCCGCCGTGTTCGTGCTGATGATGAACGTACTGCTGTGCTGGGCCCTGGTCGTGGTCCCGCATGCACTGGCCGGCCGCTACGGCTGAACCCCCATTCCCCCACTGCCTTGAAGAGTTTCCATGTCCTTTGAGTTCCTCGCCGACCCCAACGCCTGGGTGACCCTGTTCACCCTGAGCGCGCTGGAAATCGTGCTCGGCATCGACAATCTGGTGTTCATCTCCATCGCGGTCAGCAAGCTGCCGGAAGAGCGCCGTCCCTTTGCGCGCAAGCTCGGCATCGCCGTGGCCTGCATCACCCGTATCGCACTGCTGGTGTCGCTGGCCTACCTGGCCCACATGGCCGCCAACCTGTTCACCGTGGCCGGCATGGGCATCTCGATCCGCGACCTGGTGCTGATGGTGGGTGGCCTGTTCCTGATCATCAAGGGTTACATGGAGATCAAGGAACTGATCACCGGTGGCGAAGACGAGAATCCGGCGACCAGCAAGGCGTCGGGCGTGTTCGGCATGGTCATCCTGCAGATCGCCATCATCGATATCGTGTTCTCGCTGGACTCGGTGATCACGGCCGTCGGCATCGCCGACCACATCCCGGTGATGGTCGCTGCCATCCTGCTGTCGGTGCTGGTCATGCTGCTGGCGGCCAATCCGCTGGGGCGCTTCATCGACGCCAACCCGACGGTGAAGATGCTGGCGCTGGCCTTCATCCTGCTGATCGGCGCGGTGCTGATCCTGGACGGCCTCGACGTGCATGTGCCCAAGCCGTACATCTACGCCGCGATGGGCTTCTCGGTGCTGGTGGAATGGTTGAACCTGCTGATGCGCCGTCGCGCGCGCGACCACCACGTGCCGGGTGCCGGCGACTGGTAAAGCGTATGACCTCGAACCCCCGGCCCGGCCGGGGGTTCTGCTTTGCGGGCTACCGCGTCCGCCGAGCATAGCCCGGCGCTAACGGGGTACGCCACGCCTCGGGCAACGCCGGGCCATGCCCGGCGGGGGCTTTTGCCTGCAATGCCGGCGTACGCCTTCACTTGTGAACCCGCATCAACAGTGTTTTCCCCGGGCGAGGCTTAATCCGGTGCGGCAAAGCGCGCAGGCTACGCGCTCCCGATTCCCGCCCCCAGGAAGTCCCCCATGAAGTCCAGAGCCGCATTGCTGGCGCTTGCCGTCGGCGCCTTCGCCATCGGCACCACCGAGTTCGCCCCGATGGGCCTGCTGCCGGTCATCGCCGACGGCGTAGGGGTTGGCATTCCCACCGCCGGCATGCTGATCACGGCCTACGCCATGGGCGTGATGCTGGGCGCGCCGGTGATGACGCTGCTGATGGGACGCTTCGGCAAGCGCACCGCGCTGATGCTGCTGATGTCGATCTTCGTGGTCGGCAACCTGCTGTCGGCACTGGCGCCGAACTATGGCCTGCTGCTGTTGTCGCGGCTGGTCACCAGCCTCAACCACGGTGCCTTCTTCGGTATCGGTGCGGTGGTCGCCGCCAGCCTGGTACCGAAGGACAAGCAGGCGGCGGCGGTGGCCACGATGTTCATGGGCCTGACCATCGCCAACATCGGCGGCGTGCCGCTGGCAACCTGGGTCGGCCAGCAGCTGGGCTGGCGCCTGTCCTTCGCCGGGACTGCGGTGCTGGGCCTGGTCGCGATCACTGCGCTGGGCTTCGCGCTGCCGGCGTCTGCACCGGGCCCGCGCCCGGACGTGCGCCGTGAACTGAAGGCCATCCTGCAGCCGCAGGTGCTGCTGGCCATGGCCACCACGGTGCTGGGCGCCGGTGCCATGTTCACCCTGTACACCTACGTGGCGCCGGTGCTGACCGAGCTGACCGGTGCCTCCAATGCCTTCATCGCGATGTCACTGGCGCTGATCGGTATCGGTTTCACCATCGGCAACGGCATCGGCGGGCGAATGGCCGACTGGTCGCTGGATGGCGCTACGCGGATCCTGCTGGCGGCGCTGGCCGTGTTGATGTTCGTGCTGCCGCTGGCCTTCATGAATCCCGTGACCGCAGCGCTCGGTGTACTGCTGTTCGGCGCGGCGACTTTCGCCATCGTGCCGCCGCTGCAGATCCGGGTGATGGAAGCGGCCACCGAGGCGCCGGGCCTGGCGTCATCGATCAACGTGGGCGCGTTCAACCTGGGCAATGCGCTGGGGGCTGCGCTGGGCGGGGCGGTGATCAGCCTGGGCCTGGGCTATGCGGCCATTCCGGTGGCGGGTGGCCTGCTGGCGGCGGCGGGATTGCTGCTGGCATGGTTGGGGCGTCCCCGCACTGCGGTGGCTGAAGCCTGCTGAGGGGTGTTGGATTCCGGCAGGGCTTGCAGCCCTGCACCCGCCGAATCAACGTCAACGTCAACGTCAACGGCAAAAGCCTGCATTCCGTGGGTTGGCGGGGTGGGTCCGGTTGAGGGGGGCGCTGTAAGTACCCCTGCGGGGCCCGGCCCATTCCCGCGATCTGTCGCAACGGCGTTCCTCTCTGGTAGGTGTCGACCTTGGTCGACACGAATGCCTGAAGAACCGGCTTCTGCTTTTGATTTTTTTCTTTTGATCTTCCCGCGGTGCGCAGGAAACCGTATGAGGCCGGGGGGGGGGGGGGGGGGGGGGGGGGGGGGTGCGCGGGCTGGTTGGGGGGTTTTTATCGCCCGGGGGGTTGTCCCGCCGCCCCCCCCCCCCCCCCCCCCCCCCCCCGGGACTACTCAGGCGATCCCTGAGCATGGCCACCGCGGAGGGGGCGGCGCCCGATGGCCGGTCTTTCACCCGAACCATGGCATGCTCGGCGCCAAGCCCACCCGGAACCTCCGCCATGCGCCTGTTCACCCGTGTCCTGCCCCTGATGCTGCTGGCCTCCCTGCTGTCCGGCTGCGGCTACAACGCGATCCAGCAGAAGGATGAAGCGGTCAAGGCCAGCTGGTCCGAAGTGCTCAACCAGTACAAGCGCCGTGCCGACCTCGTGCCCAACCTGGTACAGACCGTGAAGGGCTTCGCCAGCCAGGAAGAGCGCGTGCTGACCGAAGTCACCAACGCCCGCTCGCGTGTCGGCCAGATCAACGTCAACGCCGATGACGAAGCCTCGCTCAAGCAGTTCCAGCAGGCCCAGGGCGAACTGGGTAGCGCGCTGTCGCGGCTGCTGGTGGTGACCGAGAACTATCCGGTACTGAAGTCCGACCAGAACTTCCGCGACCTGCAGGCCCAGCTGGAAGGCACCGAAAACCGGATCACGGTTGCGCGTGGTCGTTACATCCAGCAGGTGCAGGACTACAACACCTACATCCGCTCGTTCCCGCAGGTGATCACCGCAAAGCTGTTCGGCTACAAGACCAAGCCGAACTTCACCGTGGACAACGAAGCGCAGATCTCCAACGCACCGGCCGTCGATTTCGGCAACGCGCCGCAGCAGCAGCCGGCACCGCAGCCGGGCCATTGAGCCATGCGTCTGGCGACGGCACTGCTGGTCATGCTGCTGTGGCTGCCGCTGGCCGGCCACGCACAGTCGCTGGCGCCCATCCCCGCGCTGGACTCGCCGGTGGTCGACACCACCGGCACGCTGGACGCCGCGCAGAAGCAGGCGCTGGTGCAGCAGGCGCTGGACCTGCAACAGCGCAAGGGCAGCCAGCTGCAGGTGCTGGTGGTGCCCACGACGCAGCCGGAGGACATCGCGCAGTACACGACGCGGGTCTTCGACCAGTGGCAGATCGGCCGCAAGGGTGTGGATGACGGCGTGCTGCTGGTGGTGGCCAAGGATGACCGGCGTGTGCGCATCGAGCCGGGCTATGGTCTTGAAGGCGCCATCCCCGATGCCATCGCCAACCGCGTCATCCAGGAATATCTGGTGCCACGCTTCCGCAGTGGCGACTACGCCGGCGGCATCACCGATGCCACCGCCGTACTGGTCGGGCTGATCGACGGCGAGTCGCTGCCGGCGCCGGTCAGTGGCCAGCGCGGGCGGGAGGCCGACGGCGGTGGCGATACCTGGATCCTGGCGTTGTTCATCGGCGTGTTCGCAGGCACGGTGCTGCGGGGCGTGTTCTCGCGGGTGCCGCGGCCGGTGCGCGGGCTGCTCGGAGGTGCGGGTGCGGCGGTTGCTGCCTTCCTGTTCACCTCCACCCTGCTGGCCAGTGGCCTGGCCGGCGTTGTCGGGCTGGTGGTGGCGATGCTGTCCGGCCATCCCGGCCGCTTTGCCGGCGGCAGTGGCTGGGGCGGCGGCAGCTGGGGCGGCGGTGGTGGTTTCGGGGGCGGCGGCGGTTTCGGCGGTGGTGGCGGCTGGGGCGGCGGCGGCGGCCGTTCCGGCGGCGGTGGTGCTTCGGGAGGTTGGTGATGATCCGTCGTCTTTGCCGTCATCTGTTCTCGCCCTCGGTACGACGGGCGTTTCCCCCCGCCACGCTGCAGGCGATCACCGCGGCCATCGCTGCCGGTGAGCAGCGCCACGGCGGCCAGGTGATGTTCGCTGTCGAAGCCGACCTGCCGCTGCACGCGGTCTGGCGCGGAATCACGCCGCGCCAGGCGGCGGAGCAGGCATTCGCCCACCTGCGCACCTGGGATACCCGGCACAACAACGGCGTACTGATCTACCTGCTGCTGGCCGACCACGCCATCGAGATCGTCGCCGACCGGGGCCTGAGCGACCGGGTCAGCGCGGCGCAGTGGCAGCGGGTGTGCACCCACCTGCGCGAAGGCCTGCGCGGCGCCAGTCCGGTGGATGCGCTGCGCGATGCGATCGACGAAGTCTCCAGCCTGGTGGAAGGGCACTTTCCGGCCTCGACGCGGTCGGAGGATGACGCGCTCCCGAATGCGCCGCAGATCCTGGGCTGAGCCCCGGTCCCGGGCCGGGTCGGGGCGCTAAAATACCCGTACTCCTGCCAGGCGTCTTCCATGATCTATTTCCACGACATCGACCCCATCGCCCTCTCGCTGGGGCCGATCAAGGTGCATTGGTACGGCATCATGTACCTGCTGGGTTTCACCGCCGCCTGGCTGCTCGGTCGTCGCCGGATCGCCGCCGGGCGCCTGCCCGGCGTCGATGCCAACGGATTCTCCGACCTGTTGTTCTACGCCATGCTGGGCGTCGTGCTGGGCGGGCGCATCGGTTACATGCTGTTCTACGCGCTGGGCGATTTCCTGCACAACCCGCTGCTGCTGTTCAAGGTATGGGACGGCGGCATGAGCTTCCACGGTGGCCTGCTGGGCGTGCTCGGCGCCTGCTGGTGGTGGTCGCGCAAGCACAGGCTGCACTTCTTCGACACCATGGACTTCATGGCGCCGCTGGTGCCACTGGGCCTGGGTTTTGGCCGCATCGGCAACTTCATCGGCGCAGAGCTGTGGGGCAAGTACACCGACGGCAGCTGGGGCGTGGTGTTTCCGTCCGGCCTGCCGGCGCCGCTGAACCAGCTTGACCACGCGACCCTGCAGGCGCAGTTCGCGACCGGCGCGCTGAACCAGTACGCACGCCACCCCTCGCAGCTGTATGAAGCCTTCCTGGAGGGGCTGGTGATGTTCGTGGTGCTGTGGGCGGTGTCGGCCAAGCCACGCCATCGCTATCTGGTGGGGGGGCTGTTCGCGCTGATGTACGGTGTCTTCCGCTTCGCGGTGGAATTCGTGCGCATGCCCGACAACGGCATCTACGTAGCGTTCGACTGGCTCACCCGCGGCCAGATCCTCAGCCTGCCGCTGATCGCGCTGGGCCTGGTGCTGCTGGCGATGTCGCGCCGCGCACCGGTACTGCAGCCGCAGCCGCTGGCGGTGGAGGGCAAGGCATGAAGGCCTACCTGGACCTGCTCTCGCACGTGCTGGAGCACGGGACGGAGAAGAGCGACCGCACCGGTACCGGCACCCGCAGCGTGTTCGGCTGGCAGATGCGCTTCGACCTCAACGAAGGTTTCCCGCTGGTCACCACCAAGAAACTGCACCTGCGCTCGATCATCCACGAGCTGCTGTGGTTCCTGAAAGGCGATACCAACATCGGCTACCTGAAGGACAACCAGGTACGGATCTGGGACGAATGGGCCGACGGCAACGGTGATCTTGGCCCGGTGTACGGCAAGCAGTGGCGCAGCTGGGCCACCGCCGATGGTCGCGAGATCGACCAGATGCAGTGGCTGGTGGACGAGATCAAGCGCAACCCCGATTCGCGGCGGCTGGTGGTCAGCGCCTGGAACGTGGGCGAGCTCTCGCAGATGGCGCTGATGCCCTGCCACAACCTGTTCCAGTTCTACGTGGCCGATGGCAGGCTCAGTTGCCAGTTGTACCAGCGCAGCGGCGACATCTTCCTCGGCGTGCCGTTCAACATCGCCAGCTATGCGCTGCTGACCCACATGGTTGCGCAGGCCACCGGCCTGGGCGTGGGCGACTTCGTGCATACGCTGGGCGATGCGCACCTGTACTCCAACCATTTCGAGCAGGCCCGCGAGCAGCTGGCGCGCGAACCGCGCGCGCTGCCGAAGCTGTGGTTGAACCCGGACGTGACCGACCTGTTCGGTTTCCAGTTCGACGACATCCGCATCGACGGCTACGACCCGCATCCGGCGATCAAGGCGCCGGTGGCGGTATGAGTATCCGCCTGATTTCCGGGAGCCTGCTGGCGCTGTGCGGCATGCTGCCGCTGGCCATGGCGCAGGCCGGACCGGCCGATGCGCTGTCGTTGGCCAGGCAGGTCAATGAGCAGATCGTGCACACGCACATGCGCGAGGAAGTGCATGCGTTCGCCGGGGCATTCAACGGCAGCACCATGATGCCCCCGGATGTCCCGGAAGGATGCCGGGCGCAGATGCGTGAGGCGGTAACGGGCATGTACACGGCAATGACCGACCACCTGAAGGCCGGTATTGAGGATCCGGCCTATCAGCGCACGCTCGAGCAGCAGCTTGCCAACGTCTATTCCAGCGACCAGTTGCAGGCGTTTCTGGCACGTCGTGCCAGCACCGATACCGCCGCGCTGTCGGCAGAGATCCTGTCAGGACCGGGCCTGAAGGATATCGAAGAGGCGCAGAAGCAGAAGATCCTGGGTGGCCTGGACGAGCAGTCCACGTCCAGCCCTGCGCTGGCTGCGGCGTTGCAGGCCGCCAGTGCAGCGAACGCTGCCTGCGAACGCCTGCAGATCGATGCCAACTGAGGAGGTCGCAGCATTGAAGCTTTCGATGATCGTGGCGCTGGATCGCAACCGTGGCATCGGCCAGGGCAATGCCATGCCCTGGCACCTGCCGGATGACTTCAAGCACTTCAAGGCGCTCACCCTGGGCAAGCCGATCCTGATGGGGCGCAGGACGGCCGAGTCGATCGGCCGCGTGCTGCCGGGGCGGACCAACCTGGTGCTGACCCGCAGCGGTCAGGTGCCGTTCGAGGGCATGCGCGCGGTGGCCTCGCTGGACGAAGCGAAGGCGATCGCTGAAGGCGAGGGGGCCCGTGAGCTGTGTGTCATCGGAGGCGGCGAGATCTTCCGCCAGCTGCTGGAGCAGGCCAGTGACCTGTACCTGACCTGGGTCGATGCCGAAGTGCCGGCCGACACCCATTTCCCGCAGGTGGACCCGCAGCTGTGGCGGGAAACAAGCAGTGAGCCCCATCCGGCCGACGAACGCCACGCTTATGCGTTCCGCTTCGCGCATTACGTGCGCCGCTGATCGCCGCACCTGTGGAGCCGAGCCATGCTCGGCCTCGTTCCTCAAGGCTACAGGATCGTTTACGGCATCCGGTAATGCCCGATGATGGCGTGCTGGAACAGCAGGTTCTCTTCCCGGGTCCCGCGCGCGATGTTGTGCAGTACCAGCGGTGTCCCGTCGGCCAGCTGCCGGTCGGAGACGATGCCCACGTGCAGCAGGCCGTTGCCATTGAGCTTCCAGGCGACGATGTCGCCTGCCGCGTAGTCGGCGGCGAGGGCCGTGATGGGCTGCTGCCAACCCTGCCGCTCGAACCAGCGCATCAGGTTCGGTACGCGGCGATGATCGATGTTGCGATCCGGCCGTGACAGGCCCCATATCGCGGGATAGGCGCCGAAACTGCTGCGCATGTCTTCATGCACGCGCGCCTGCAGATCCAGTCCCAGATCGCGCAGGGCGCGCACCACCACGTCGGTACACACACCGCGATCAATCGGGACGTCCCCGCCGGGATAGGCCAGCACCCGATAGGCCGGGTCGTAGCGGGTGGTGACGCCGATCTGTGCGCGCGCCGCGGTCACCAGCGGCGGCGAAGATGCCTGCGGTTGCGATGGTGCGTGGCCGGCGTTTTCGCCGCCGGAGGGAACCGGGGCCGGACCGGGCTGGCAGCCGCTGGCCAGGGCCAGCGTCAGCAGCAGCACCGTCCATGGTGCCCGACCGCGCGCGGTCATGCCTGCGGAGGCGTGCCGGTGCTGTTGCCGCCACCCGTACCGCCACCACCACCACCACCGCGCCGACGGCGGCGACGTGGGCCGCGGTTGCCCGGGTTGGCAGCGGTGTTTCCGCCGCCCTGTTCCTTGCCCTGTGCCGCAGCGGTAGACCGCTCGTGGGCCGGTCGCGCCGGCGGCCGGGCATTCGGAACCGGAGCAGGTACATCGCGGCCGGGCACCTGCACCACGCGCAGCTCATCGGTATCGAGCTGGATCGCGGTCAGCTTGCCGCCCCACACCGCGCCGGTGTCGATGGCGTGCACGCCCTGGGTGATGGTCAGGCCCAGCGCCGACCAATGGCCACATACGACCTTCAGGTCGCGCTCGACCCGGCCGGGCACTTCAAACCACGGATACAGTCCCTGTTCCTGCGTGCCCGGCGTGCCCTTGTCCTCGATGCCGATGCGTCCGCGCGGAGTGCAGTAGCGCATGCGGGTGAGCACGTTGATGATCGCCCGCGAACGGTCGTAGCCGGACAGGTTCGGTGCCCAGCTTGGCTTGTCGCCATACATGTTGCGGAACAGCTTGCGGTAGCCCGCGCCGTGCAGTTGCACTTCGACTTCGGCCGCATGCTTTTCGGCCATCTGCGTGGTCCATTTCGGCGCAAGGCCGGCGTGCACCATCATCCAGCCCATCTCGCGGTCCACATGCACCAGCTTCTGCAGGCGCAGCCAGTCCAGAAGTTCGTCGCGGTCCTCGGCCTGCACGATGCGCAGCAGGTCCGGATTGACCTTGCGCTGCTCTTCCTCGGTGCGTGCACCGACCGCCAGCAGCGAAAGATCGTGATTGCCCAGTACGACCACGCTGTGCTCGCGCAGCGAATGCACCAGCCGCAGCGTTTCCAGGGATTGACCACCGCGGTTGACCAGGTCGCCGCAGAACCACAGGGTGTCCTGCGCGGGGTCGAAGCGGAGCTTCTCCAGCAGTCGCTGGGTCACGTCATAGCAGCCCTGCAGGTCGCCGATCGCCCACACACTCATCGTCCGGCCTCCGTGTCAGTGCAGGGTACGTGGGATGGCCAGCACGAACGGTGCGACCGGCGCGGCGAATTCGGTGCCGTCATCGGCGACCATGTCGTAGTGGCCCTGCATGGTCCCGTGATCGGTCGCCAGCATGACACCGGACGTGTAGTGGAAGTCTTCACCGGGACGCAGCCGCGGCTGCTCACCGATCACACCTTCGCCATCGACGTGCTCGACGCGGCCGTTGGCATCGGTGATGCGCCAGTGGCGCGCGACCACCCGCGCGGCCACCCGGCCCTGGTTGTGGATGCGGATCGTATAGGCGAACGCATAGCGGCCGTCCTCCGGCACGGACTGGTCATCGAGGAATCGCGGTGCGACCTCGACGGAAATGGCGTAAACGTCAGCGTCTTCCATACCGGCAGTGTAATCAGGAGGCATTGGCCAAGGCGATGAATTCGGCCACGTCCAGCTGTTCGGCACGGGCATCGGGGCGCACGCCGGCAGCGGCGAACTGGTCGGCCGACACCACGTTGTTCAGTGCGTTGCGCAGGGTCTTGCGGCGCTGGCCGAAGGCGGCCTTGACCACTTCGGCGAAGCGGGCATGGTCACGGATGCCGACCGTGGCCGGATCATGCGGCACCAGCCGCACCACGGCCGAATCGACCTTCGGCGGTGGCCGGAACGCACCCGGCGGCACCACGAACAGCGAGGTGACGGTGCAGTAGGCCTGCAGCATCACGCTGAGGCGGCCGTAGACCTTGCTGCCGGGGCCGGCTGCCATGCGGTCGACCACTTCCTTCTGCAGCATGAAGTGCATGTCGCGGACCACGGCGGCATGCTCGAGCGCATGGAACAGGATAGGCGAGGAGATGTTGTACGGCAGGTTGCCGACCAGACGGATCGGCTGTCCGGCCGCCAGTTCGGTGAAGTCCACGCGCAGCACGTCGCGGTGGACGATGGTCAGCTCGCCCAGCGGCTCGGCGGCGGCGGTCAGCGGCGCGATCAGGTCGCGGTCGAACTCGATCACCGTCAGTGCCGGATGCACGCGCAGCAGCGGCAGCGTGATCGCTCCCTGGCCGGGGCCGATTTCGACCAGGCGGTCACCGTCCTTGGGATTGACCGCCATCACGATCTTGTCGATGTAGTGGCGATCGGCCAGGAAATGCTGGCCAAGCTGCTTCTTGGCCGGGGCGGTGAACACCGGGCCGGAGGGGGAATGCGGGGAATTCATGCGCTCAGTGTACGTTGCCGCGCAAGCTGCGCACACAGCGTCGTTGCCGCCTGCAGGCTGGATGGATCGGCAATGCCGCGGCCGGCCAGGTCCAGCGCGGTACCGTGATCGACAGCGACGCGCGGGTAGGGCAGGCCCAAGGTCAGGTTCACGGCCTGCTCGAAGCCGGAGTACTTCAGCACCGGCAGGCCCTGGTCGTGGTACATGGCCAGGACCGTATCGAAACCTGCCAGCTTGCCTGGCAGGAACGCGGTGTCGGCCGGCAGCGGCCCGACCAGATCCATGCCTTCAGCGCGCAGGCGCTGCAGCAGCGGGATGACCAGATCCAGTTCCTCGCGGCCGAGGTGACCGTCTTCACCGGCGTGCGGGTTCAGGCCGAGCACGGCGATGCGCGGCGATGCCAGCCCGAACTCGCGGCGCAGCGCGGCGTGCACGGTGCGCAGGGTGTGCTCCAGGCCGGGTGCGGTGATCGCATCGGCGACCTCACGCAGCGGCAGGTGGGTGGTGGCCAGGGCCACGCGCACGATGTGATTGGCCAGCATCATCACCACCTTCACCCCGGCCTGGTCGGCCAGCAGTTCGGTGGTGCCGCTGTAGGCGATGCCGCCCTCGTTGATGACCGCCTTGTGCACCGGGCCGGTGACCACGCCGTGCAGTTCGCCCGACAGGCAGGCCTGGCCGGCGCCGAGCAGGGCGCCGATGACCGCGCCGGCATTGGCCGGATCGGCTTGGCCGAAGCGGCTCGGGACGGCATTGGCCACGACGCGCAGACGCAGGTCGCCCGGGAAGCGGGCTTCCGCTTCCTCGGGCAGCAGTTGCAGGGGCAGGTCCAGCGCGGCGGCGGCTGCGCGCAGGGTATCCGGGTCGGCGAAAGCCAGCAGCCGGCAATCATCGCGCGGCTGCTGGATCAGGCGGATGCACAGCTCCGGGCCGATCCCGGCGGGCTCGCCCGGTACCAGAGCGAGCTCGGGGCGCATCGGTCAGGACTGCGGCGGCGTCGCGGTGTTTTCCGCGCGGTCACCGCTGCGGAAGCTGACGTAGGCTTCGCCACGCAGCTCCTGCAGGAAACGGTTGTATTCGTCTTCCAGCTTGCGGCGGCCGATGGTCTCGCGGACCTGCGCACGCTGGTTGTCGTTGGTCACGTCGGTCTGGCGGGTCGCCACGCGCTGCACGATGTGCCAACCGGCGTCGGTGCGGAACGGCTGGCTGACACCGCCGTCCTGCACGCTCTGGACCTGCTGGCCGAAGGCCGGACCGAACGCATCGGCCGGGAACCAGCCCAGATCGCCGCCCTGGCCCTTGCTGTTGTTGTCCTCGGACGACTCCCTGGCCACCGTCTGGAAGTCGGCGCCGCCGGCAATGCGGGCACGCAGGGTGTCGATCTTGGCCTTGGCGGCCGCATCGGTCTGGTTGTCGTCCACGCGCACCAGGATGTGGCGGCCGTGGAACTCGGTGACGGTATGGGTGCCGGCGGCGGCGCTGGAATCGCGCACTTCCACCAGCTTCAGCAGCTGGAAGCCGCTCGGACCACGGATCGGGCCAACCACGTCACCGGCATTCATCTTTTCCATCAGCTGCGCGAACGCGGCCGGGATCTCGTCCATGCTGCGCCAGCCCAGGTCGCCGCCTTCCAGTGCATTGGGGCTGTCCGAGTAACGTACGGCGGCGGCATTGAAGTCCAGCTCACCCTTGTCCAGCAGGGCCTTCACGCCGTCGGCCTTCTTCTGGCCGGTGGCGATCTGCTCGGCATTGGCGCCGTCGGGCAGGGCGATCAGGATGTGCGCCAGGTGGTACTGGTTGCCGGCGGTGGCCTGCTGCTTCAACGCGGCATCGACTTCGCCCTCGCTGACGCTGATGCGGCTCTGCGCGAAGCTCTGGCGCAGGCGCTGCACGGTGATCTCGTCACGCACCGAGGCGCGGAAGTCGTTGAAATCGATGCCGTCACTTGCCAGGCGCTGGCGCAGCGCGTCCAGATTGGAACCATTCTGCTGGGCGATGGCATTCATCGCCTGGTTCAGCTCCTGGTCGCTGACGCGGATGCCGCTGCCCTGCGCACGGGCCACCTGCAGCTTGACCAGCACCAGGCGCTCGAGCACCTGCCGGCTGAGTACGTCATCCGGCGGCAGCTGGGCCTCGCGGCCGGCGTACTGCGCCTTGATGTTGGCGATGGCGCGCTGGAGTTCGCTCTGCAGGATCACGTCCTCATCGACGACAGCGGCGATGCGGTCCAGCGGCTGCGCCTCCTGGGCAAGTACCTGCAGGGGGGCGGACACGCTGGACACCGCCAGCAGCGAGGCGAGAAGAACGGGGAAGCGCTTGGTCATGGGATCAGATTCGGATCGTAGTCGTCCCGGGTCGTCCCGGTATTGCTGGGGGGCACGAGATAGAGGTCGTCGCGGTTGTAGCCGAGGATAGCACGGCGCAGGGTGCGGTCCGTGTCCTGGCCCAGGGAGCTGAGGCCCTTCAGCACGAACTCCAGCTGGATGGAATTGTTCAGCTCGCCCTCGCGGTTGCGCACGTAGCGGCGGGCCACCGCGCGCACGGCCAGACAGCAGCTGTCCCACTGGACGCCACCGATGATTTCCAGCGGCTTCTTGTCTTCCAGCGAGTAGTAGTAGCGGCCGACCAGGCTCCAGCGGGGGTTCAGCGGGTACAGGAACGACAGGTCGGCCTGCTTCAGCAGGTCGGTGCCGTCCGGGTTGATGCGGTGGCGGTAGGTCAGGTTGACCACGCCATCGTTGGGCATCAGGTAACGGGCGCGGAAGCTGGCCAGGTCCTCACGCTTGTATTTGGGGTCCCACTGGTAGGTCGCGCTGAGGGTCCAGCGGTCGTTGACCATGTAGTTGGCATCGGCGATCCAGGCCGACTTGCCCTTTTCCACCGGCGGGCCACCCGGCACGGCGGTCACCCGCGATTCGTCGAAGTACTGGATCTGGCCGATGGCCGCCGAGAACCGCTCGCGGCCGGTGGTCTGGTCGATGAAGCGGGTGCCCAGCGCCATGGTCAGCTGGTTGGCGTCGTTCTGGCGGTCGGCGCCGGTATAGCGCGAGTCGCGGAACAGCTGGCCCCAGCTGAAGGTGAAGTCGCGGGTATCGAAGATCGGCAGCTCGTCCTGGTTGCGGTAGGGCGTGCGCAGGTAGAACAGGCGCGGTTCCAGGGTGTGCAGGAACGAGCGGCCGCCGATGGTGGTCTCGCGGTCGAAGAACAGGCCGGCATCGATGCTGCCGATCGGCAGGCTGCGGCTGGGGGAGGTGTTGCCGCGCAGCTGCTCGGGGGTAGCGGTGGCCGGATCAACGCCCTGCGAAACCAGCACGTTGCGGCGGATGCTGTCGGCCAGCTGCCGGTCCAGGTCGTAGGCGGTGTAGCGGTAGGCCAGGGTCGGGGTCACGTACCAGGCCGCACCGCTGAACGGCAGCGACACATAGGGTTTCAGGTCCAGGCGTGCGCCGCCGTACATCCGCTGGGTCTGGCCGGTACGGGTGTACTCGAGGTCCGGTCCGGCCTCGGGGCCGTACTTGAAGTTGATGTCTTCATGGGTGAAGCGCACGGCTTCGGCGTACACGCCGGTTTCCAGCCACGACAGGACCGGCTTGTCCCAGTTGAAGTACAGGCGCGGCTGGCGGTTGTAGGCCAGCGCGCTCTCGTTGAGCGTGTAGTCGGTCAGCTGCCAGCGGTCGGCCATGATTCCGGCCGTCCAGTTCTGGCCGGTGCCGTACAGGCCAACGGTGCTCTGCAGGTTCGAAGCGGTCACGCCCACCAGGCGGTTGGCGAAGTCCTCGACGTAGCGCTCGTCGCTGACCCAGGCCAGGTTGGCACGTGCCTGCCAGTGGCTGTCCACGTTGTGGTAGCCGCTGAACATGACACGGCCGCGATCGCGGTCGCGCAGCTTGTCGTTGGGGATGTAGGCGGTCAGCAGTTCGCCGCGGCCGCCGTTGTAGAGGTAGCGGAACTCGTTGTCGAGCATCAGGCCGCGCCGGCTCATGTAGCGCGGCATCAGCGTGTCGTCGTAGTTCGGTGCCAGGTTCAGGTAGATCGGCTGGGTGTAGTCGAACCCGTTGCGCCCGGACATGCCCAGCTGCGGGAACAGCAGGCCGGTCTTGCGCCGGTCGTCGATCGGGAACTTGAAGTACGGTGCCCACAGCACCGGCACCTTGCCGATGCGCAGCACGGCATTGCGCGCCGTGCCGAAGCCCTCGTCGTTGTCCACTTCGATCTGCGGCGCCGACAGCTTCCACACCGGCTGCGACGGGTCGCAGGTGGTGTAGGTGGAGCGGTGCATCTGCCCGACCGCGCCCTGCAGGTCGACCGATTCGGCGTCGCCGTTGCCACGGCGGGACACCAGCTGGTACTGGATGTCGGTGATCTTGTGGGTGTCGCTTTCCTGGTTGCCCTCGGCGCGCTTGGCGACCATGCGGATCGACGCGTCCTGGTAGCGGACATTGCCATCGGCGATGTAGTTGCCGGACTCGGTGTCGAAGCTGAGCTTGTCGGTGCCGACGAACTGGTCGCCGCGACGCAGGGCGACGTTGCCCTCGTACTGCGGCACCGTGGTGGTACCCAGCAGCTGATCGCCCTCGATATCGGTCGGCTGCTGCTCGCGCGCGGCGCTGGCGGCGGCCTTGTCCTGGCCCGGAACCGGGGTCGGGGCGTCGGTGAACGCGGGAATGACGTCGGTTGCCGGGCACAGGCCCCAGTTGAGCGGCTTATCATCGGCCATCGCCGGCAGGCAGACGGCGATGCTCAGAGGCAGGGGAAGCAGGCGGAGGGCTCGGCGCACGCGGTTCGGATTCGGGCGAAAACGGACGGTAGCTTGCCCCATCCCTTGCATAGGGGCAATGAAGGCGGCCCGGTCGCACCGGTTCGGGTTCATCCAGCCGGGGGGGACGCCGCCGGCGACATCAGGGCCTGCACGTGGGCCACGCTGCATTCGGCCAGGGCCTGCAGGTCGTAGCCGCCCTCCAGCATCGACACCACCCGGCCGGCCGCATGGCGACGCGCCAGCGCATGCAGTTCGCGGGTGATCCAGGCGAAATCCTCGGTCTCCAGCATCAGATCCGCCTGCGGGTCGCGCAGATGGGCGTCGAAGCCTGCCGAGATCAGCATCAGCTGCGGGCGGAAGTCGTCGATGGCCGGCAGCATCTCGTCGGCCCAGACATTGCGGAAGCGGAATCCGCCACTGCCCGGCGGCAGCAGGATGTTCATCAGATTGCCCGCGCCACGGTCACGGCGCAGGCCGGAGTTGGGGAACAGGCCGGCCTGGTGGGTGCTGTAATACGACACCCGTGCGTCGTGCTGGAAGATGTCCTGGGTGCCGTTGCCATGGTGGACGTCGAAGTCGACCACCGCGATCCGCTCCAGCCCGTGGCGGTCGCGCGCGTAGGCTGCGGCGATGGCGATGTTGTTGAGCAGGCAGAAGCCCATGGCCGTGCTGCTGGTGGCATGGTGACCCGGCGGGCGCACCGCGCAGAACGCCAGCGGGTCCGCGCCCAGCATCACCGCATCCACCGCGGCCACACCGGCACCGGCAGCATGCACCGCCGCGCTGGCCGAGCCGGGCGAGGTCCAGGTGTCCATGTCCAGCTGGCGCAGGGGCACGGTCTGCGGTTGCAGCACGAAGTCGAGCAGGGCGCTGTCGTGGACCCGGCTCAACTCGCCGAACTTGGCGGGTGGGGCCTCGCGCCAGTCCAGCTGGCCGGGGAATGCGCCGCGCAGGGCGTCGAGCACGCCCTGCAGCCGTTGCGGGCATTCGGGATGGCCCGGACCGGGATCGTGCAGCAGGCAGGACGGATGGGTGAAGACCAGCATCGTACGGACTCAGCCCTGCCGGTGCTGGGGCTGCCAGAGCGCCTCGCCCTGCCCATCGGCGCGGGCCAGCACCCGGGCCAGCACGAACAGCAGGTCCGACAGCCGGTTGAGATACTGCAGCGCTTCGCTGCGCACGTTCTCATGGCGGGACAGCGTCACCGTCTCGCGCTCGGCGCGGCGGACAATGGTCCGTGCCAGGTGGCAGCGTGCGGCGGCTTCGCCACCGGCGGGCAGGATGAACTCCTTCAGCATCGGCAGCGTGGCGTTGTAGTGGTCCAGCTGCTGTTCCAGTGCCGAGACATCGGCGGCATGGATCGCGGCATGGCCGGGGATGCACAGCTCGGCGCCCAGGTCGAACAGCTGGTGCTGCAGATGGACCACCAGCGCGCGCACGTCGTCCGGAAGCGGTGCGGCCAGCAGCAGGCCCAGCGCCGCGTTGGCTTCGTCGACGGTGCCGTAGGAGGCGACGCGGGCATCGTCCTTGGCTACGCGCTGGCCATCGCCCAGTCCGGTGCTGCCATCGTCACCGGTGCGGGTGTAGATGCGCGAGAGGCGATGGCCCATGGCGCAGCTCAGTGCCGGATGTCGCGACGGGCCTGCTGGAGCTTGAGCACCTGCTCCACGGCCAGTTGCAGGGCGGCGGCCAGCGCCACGTAGATCGCCGTGGTCCGCAGGTAGGGGCCGAACCACTGTGCGTAGTTCTGCGCCCAGCCCGCCAGCGTCGGCTCGGCAACGTTGCGGGTGGTCCAGTAGAAGCCCCCCTGCGCAAGCAGGTGGCACAGCGCCACCGAGGCCACCAGCAGGAGCGCACCCTTGGCCAGCACCGGCCAGCGCGCGCCGCGGTAGTTGTGGCCCAGCAGCATGCCGCCGGCCCACAGCGAGAAGTACGCCGGCAGCAGCAGCCAGTAGCCGGGCGACACACAGTAGTGCTGCCAGAAATCCAGCCCCGCGCTGCGGATCACGATCCAGTCGACCAGCACCGCAAACAGCATCAGCAGCGGAAAGGCCCAGCGCGTCCAGCGCGCCAGGTAGAAAGCGCCGATGAAGAACACCGCCCAGGAGGCATCGGGGATCGCCGCGAAGTGGTTGACCCGGGTCGCCGCCAGCAACAGCACGAGCACGGACAGGACGAAGGCACGATTGGCGGTGTCGGACATGGCGGCGGGCCCGGAGCGGATTCAGCTTTCATTCTAGCCCGCCGCGCGGGTTGGCGCAGGCAGCGTCGCGTTCGGTGTACAGCCGGGGCGAGCGCGTATCATGAACGCCATGAGTGAACGACATGACGTGCTGATCGTCGGCGGCGGACTGGTGGGTGCCAGCCTCGCCATCGCCCTGGACCGCCTGGGCCGCGACGTGGGCCTGATCGAGGCCAGCCCTGCCGGTGGACTGCCGGCGGTGTTCGACCAGCGCAACCTCAGTTTCGCCGCCGCCACCGTCAACGCGCTGACCGCGCTGGGGGTGATGCAGAAGCTGGCGATGGCGCCGGGGCCGATCCGTCGCATCCATGTCAGCCGCGCCGGTGACTTTGGCCGGGTGCAGCTCGATGCGGCCGATTACAACCGGCCGTGGTTCGGCCAGGTGGTGGTCGCACGTGACTTCGGTCATGCGCTTGAGGCACGCCTGCAGGAACTGCCGCGGCTGCGGCGTTACCGGCCGATGCGTTTCCTCGGCCTGGGCGGGGTGGTGGAGGGCTGTCGCCAGGTGCATGTGGCCGACGACGCCGGCGAGCGCACGCTGCTGGCACGGCTGGTGGTCGGTGCCGATGGCACGGCCAGTGCGGTGCGGGAGGCGCTGGGCATCGAGGTCGACCGCCACGATTTCCAGCAGACCCTGTTCGTGGCCCGCGTGCGCAGCCAGCGTGCGCCCGACGGCACGGCCTGGGAGCGCTTCACCGATACCGGTCCGACGGCCCTGCTGCCGCGTGGCGACCGCCATTTCGGCACGGTGCATGGGGTGGCGCGCGAAGACGCCGACGCGGTGATGGCGCTGGACGACGCAGCGTGGCTGCAGCGCCTGCAGCATGCCATCGGCTGGCGTGCCGGGCGTCTGCTGGAGTCGGGGCCGCGCAGTGCCTACCCGCTGATCCAGGTGCTGGCGCGTGCCCTGGCAGGCGAGCGCGCGGTGCTGCTCGGCAATGCCGCACAGACCATCCATCCGTTGGGCGCGCAAGGCTTCAACCTGGGCCTGCGCGATGCGCTGACCCTGGCCGAACTGCTGGAAGACGATGCAGGCGATGCCGGCAGTGATGCGCTGCTGCGTGCGTATGTGGCCCGTCGGGAAGAGGATCGCCAGCAGACGGTGGCGTTCTCCGGAGGACTGGCGCGCCTGACCAGCAATCCTGCGCCGTTGATGCGCCCGTTGCGCAGTCTCGGCCTGGTGGCCGCGCAGCGCGGTTCGGTGCAGTCGATGCTGGTCGGCGGGGCGATGGGTTTCCGTGGCGTCGTGCCGCGACTGTGCCGCGGAGAAGCCGCATGAACCGCCGCGCGCGCCTGGACGTGGTCATCGTGGGAGGCGGCGTGGTCGGTGCCGCGTGTGCACTGGCGCTGGCCGATGCGGGGCTGGCCGTCGCCCTGGTGGAGGGCCGTGAGCCCGCGCCCTGGCAGGCATCGCAGCCGGACCTGCGCGTGTTCGCCTTCGCGGCTGACAACGTGCAGCTGCTGGACCGTCTCGGCGTGTGGCCTGCGATCGTACAGGCGCGGGCCTGGCCGTATCGCCGCATGCAAGTATGGGATGCCGCGGGAGGCGAGGACCTGCTGTTCGATGCCGACCGCCTGGGGCGTCGCGAGCTGGGCTTCATCGTCGAGAACGGGCTGTTGCAGGATCGCCTGTGGGCGGCACTGCCGGCGGCCGGGGTGCAGCTGCATTGCCCGGCACGGGTGGAGGCGCTGGAGCAGGACGAGGAGGGGGTGCGACTGCGCCTGGATGACGGACGCAGGCTGGAAGCGGCCCTCGCCGTGGCCGCCGATGGTGCCGAGTCGACGCTGCGCGAGCTGGCGGGCATCGACGTGGTGCGCCACGACTATCACCAGCGTGGCGTGGTGGCCTACGTCGACAGCGAGCTGCCCAACCAGGCCACGGCCTGGCAGCGTTTCCTGCCGACCGGTCCGCTGGCGCTGCTGCCGGTGGCCGAGCGCCGCAGCTCGATCGTGTGGACCTTGCCTGACGAAGAGGCGGTGCGCGTGCTGGCGCTGGAGGAGGAGGCATTCAATCGCGAACTGACCCGCGCCTTCGCCGCACGGCTGGGCGAACTGCGCCTGGTGTCGCCGCGCGCCGCGTTCCCGCTGCGCCGCCAGCTGGCCCGCCACTATGTGGCCGGCCGCGTGCTCGCACTCGGCGACGCCGCGCATGTGGTGCATCCCCTGGCCGGGCAGGGCGTGAACCTGGGGCTGCGGGATGTCGCTGCCCTGCGGCAATGGCTGGCGCCGTCAGCCGAGCGCCGTGGCCAGCCGCGCCTGTCGCCGCAGCGCCTGCAGCGCTGGGCCCGCGAGCGGCGCAGCGACAACCAGGTGGCCGCCTACAGTTTCGATGCGATCAACCGCCTGTTCTCCAACGACGAGATGCACCTGACCCTCGCCCGTGGCCGCGCGCTGGGCTGCGTCGGCAAGTGGCCGCCGCTGGTTCAGGCGTTCTGGAGGCGCGCCGCCGGCGTGTGACGACCCCGTTTGGCGGTTGATCCGCCGGTAGCGCCGGGCCATGCCCGGCGAGCGCGCAGCGCGGTTCATGGAATGCGCCGGGCATAGCCCGGCGCTACCAGCAGCGGATCAATCAATCAGCGCGCCGGCCAGGTCGGCACGATCCAGCGCGGCAGCGGGACGCCGTTCGGCGGATCATCAGGCCGGTAGCGCCGGGCCGTGCCCGGCGGGATCCGTGAACCGGATCAATCAATCAGCCAGCCGGCCAGGTCGGCACGATCCAGCTTGCCGCGGCGCTTGCTGTCCAGCGCGGTGAACTCATCGGCCAGTGCAGGATTGGCCTGGGCCTCCGCACGGCTGATGAAGCCATCACCGTCGGTATCCAGCGCGGCAAAGTGGATGCGGTACTGGCCGGTCACGCTGCTGGGTTCAACCGAGCGCACCGTGACCTGGGCCTCCCCTGCGGGCATCGGGATATCGACGCTGCCGGTGACCCGTCCGGCATTCAAGGGCTGCTGGCGGATGGCACCGCCGGTCGGACCCAGCGGTTGGCTCTGCGCGGGTGTGGGCGGCAGCTGCTGCGCCAGCACGGGGGACGTGGCCAGCAGGGCAGCCAGCAGCACGGGCAAACGCGGACGGTACATGACGGACTCCTGGCAGGCGTTGACGGAAGCGTACCCGCGGCATCCTGTGCGGGCGATGACCCTGCCGCGCATCACCGCATCGGCGATGCCAGCACGGTGATCTCTTCGCGGTCGTGATAGAGCTGCTTGGCACGCACTTCCAGCGACGTGCCAGCCTGCTCCTGGAACAGGTCCAGGCACAGCCGGGTCTCGTCCCAGCGCTTCTTCATCGGCAGTTTCAGATTGAAGATGGCATGCCTGCACCAGCCTTCGCGGAACCAGGTGGCCATGCGTTCGGCAACGCGGCGCGGTTGCTCGACCATGTCGCACACCATCCAGTCCAGCGGCTGCTCCGGGTGCCAATGGAAGCCATCCGCGCGCAGGTGCTCGACCAGGCCGGTATCCAGTACGTGCTGGCGCAGGGGGCCGTTGTCGATGCTCAGCACCTGCATGTGCTGGCGGGTCAACACCCAGGTCCAGCCGCCCGGTGCCGCCCCCAGGTCGGCCGCGCGCATGCCGGGTTTCACCAGTGCCTCGCGTTCTTCCGGCGCCAGCAGCGTCAGCAGGGCTTCGTCCAGCTTCAGCGCCGAACGCGAGGGGGCCTCCGGCAGCAGTTTCAGGCGCGGAATGCCCAGTGCCCACGGTGCGCTGTCGGCGGGGTCGGCCACGCAGATGAAGGCGTGGGTGCCGTCCACGAACACCACGTGCAGGCGTGGCAGCCGTGCATTGGGCTTGTCGCTGAGCTTGCCGGCCTTGCGCAGCGCCGGGCGCAACGCGTTGCCGAACGCACGGGCGAGCCCGGACAGCGGCTTGCCGGCATCCGAATCCGGATGTTCGACCCACAGATCACCAAAGCGTGGCGCATCGGCCAGCACCTCCAGCATCGGCGTGATGCGATCGGCCGGATCCAGCTGCGGCAGTTCAGCCAGCACCACCAGCTTCTGCCGCGCGAAGATCAGGCCGCGCCACGGCAACCGCGGTGCCAACGCGGCCGCTTCGTCGCACATGAACAACACATAGCCGTCATTGCGCTGGGTACGTGCGTAGCCGGCGAACCCTGCCTCACCGGCGCGGAACTGCAGTTCGCCGGCCAGCTCCGGCTCGAAGCCCTGGCGGCACAGGCACAGCAGGCCGATGCCGGTTTCAGTAACGGGCGCCATCGCTTTCCCCATAGGCGCGCAGCACGCTGCGTGCGGCGTCGCGGTTCAGGCCCTGCACCACCTCGATGCCACGCTTGTTGAGCTCGCCCACCCAGTCGGCCGGCAGCGGGCCTTCGTCGAACGGGGTCAGTTCCTCTACATCGGCGGCACTGGCGCCGATCAGCAGGCGGTCGATGCCGGCCCACACCGTAGCGCCGTAACACTGGCAGCACGGCTGCGAGCTGGTGGCCAGGGTGACCGGCGACAGCACGGCATTCAGGCGCGGCGTCTGCAGGCGCTGCTGGGCCAGCATGTAGGCCATGTTCTCGGCATGTGCCAACGAGGTGGCATGCGGCATCACCCGGTTCACGCCGGCGGCGATCACCTTGTCGTCCGGACCGAACACCACGGCGCCGAACGGACCGCCGCTGGCGTGCTCGACGTTCTGGCGCGACAGCTCGATGGCCAGCGCGACCTTGGCCTCATCGCCCGGATATCGACGATCCAGGTCGATCTGGTCGTGGATCCAGGCGGGAAGGGTCAGGTGGACTTGCGCATACAGCATCGCGGGGGTGCCTCGTGTGGGATGGGAAAAGTGCGGTTGCTTGGGAAACCGGCGCGCAGTGTAGCCGCACCGGCCTGTACCGGGTGTGGGCGCGTCAGCCGGGTGAGCCGGTGCGGATCACCACGTACTGCTTGCGGAACTCCAGCCCGGCCTGCGGCCAACTGGCGGCATACGCGCGCAGCAATGGCAGGGCAGGGGCGAAGTCGTGGCCATTGACCCGACAATCGGCCTCGCACAGGCCATCGGCATCGCGCGAGGCGAACAGGCGGATGGCAAGGAACTGGCGCGCTTTCAGCAGCTCGTCGAAGGCGTCCATGCTCCTGGTGAACAGGCAGCAGGGGCAGGAACCGTGGTCGTCCTCACTGCATGTGGCGACCTCCACCTCCTGCGCGCGGTAGTGGGCCAGCGGCCCCAGCACGACGGTGCGCCCGTGTTCCTTGCCGTCATCACCTGCTGGATAGGTCAGGCCCATCATCGGCAGGCCCTGCGCGTCGTCGGCGCCCACTGCGGTCTGCAGGGTGGCCAGGTCCACCCGCACCCAGGCCTGGAAGCCGGACAGCAGCGAGGCCTGCTCATCGGCGCCGTTGGCGTGCTGGTACTCGAACAGGCCATCGGCGAACAGGGTGGGGTGCTGCGCCTCGATGACCGTGGAGGTCTGCCAGCCACCGTTGTCGCGCGCGTGTGCTGCCATCGCATGCGGGGTCAGGCGCAGGCCGCTGTCCAGCACCAGCGCGCCGCCGTCGACGCGGCTGGCGATGCCAGCGTCCTGCAGGACCTGCTGCAGCAGCGGGAGGAGGGCGGTGGACGTCGTGGTCATGTCAGGCCTGTGGATGGATCGGGTGGAGCATCCAGGCCGGGCCGGGTGCTAGTGATCGAGTGCTTCGCGTTCTGCGCGATATCGCCGTGCGTCGGATTGCTGCTGCGGATCGTTGCCATGATCACGCAGCCAGGTATCCAGTTCGCGGCGATAGTCCGCGCGGAAATCGGCGTTGTCCGGGCTGAAGTGCAGCTTGCGTGCGGCCACCTCCACCCGCTCGCGCGCGCTGGCACGGGCCTGGGCGATGCCGTGCGGTGATTCGGTGGTGAGGATGACGAAGTTGCGCGGAAAGCCCGGCGTGTACTTCACCACGAACGGCTGGTCCTGAGCCGGGATGCGGATCGCGTTCTCCAGCGGCCACAGCGAAGCGGTGTTGGTGTGGAACACCACCTCCACGTCGCGACCTTCGGCGGTGCGCAACACCGCTTCGTAGCGCCAGATGTACTGTTCGTTGAGCGTGGAATTGGTTTCCTCGGCCTTCACGATCACCGCTTCACCGCGCTCGCCCACCGCGTTGAGGAAAGTGGCGTTGAGGAAGCTGCCGAGGAAGATGTTGAGCATCGCCAGCGGAAACACCACGATGGCGTAGACCGGTGAACGCCGCCACCACGAGACCAGCGCGGCCAGCCCCATTGCTGCAAAGAACGTCAGCAGCGGATGCTGCGAGATGAACCAGAGCAGGGCGGACAGGGCGGTGATCATCGTCGCGGGCGTGCGGGCGCCGTGGCGGCGCCCGCGCAGGTCTTCAGGCCGACCAGGTATCGCGCAGCGTCACGCTGCGGTTGAACACCGGCTTGGCTTCGGTGTGGTCGCGGCGGTCGGCAACGAAGTAGCCGGTGCGCTCGAACTGGAACGACTGCTCCGGCGCGGCGCTGGCCGCGGCCGGCTCGACATAGCCGGTGACGGTGCGGCGCGATTCCGGATTGAGGTAGTCGCGGTAGGTCCTGCCTTCCGACTCGTCGTCCGGGTTCGGCACCGAGAACAGCCGGTCGTACAGGCGGATCTCGGCCGGAACGCCGTGCACGGCGCTGACCCAGTGAATGGTGCCCTTGACCTTGCGGTTGGCCCCTTCCATGCCGGGGCGCGACTCCGGATCCAGCCAGCCGCGCAGCTCGGTGATGGTGCCGTCGGCATCCTTGATCACCTCATCGCAGCGGATGATGCCGGCACCACGCAGGCGCACTTCGCCGCCCGGCACCAAGCGCTTCCAGCCCTTCGGCGGTACTTCGGCGAAGTCCTCGCGGTCGATCCAGACCTCGCGCGCGAACGGCACCTGACGGCTGCCGAAGCTCTCGTCCTTCGGATGGTTGCTGAAGGTGAGCTGTTCTTCATGGCCTTCGGGCAGGTTGGTCAGCACCAGCTTGAGCGGGTCGACCACGGCCATGCGGCGCGGTGCGGCGCCATCGAGGTCTTCGCGCAGCGCGCCTTCCAGCACGCTGAAGTCGATCAGCGAGTTCTGCTTGCTGATGCCCACGCGTTCGGCGAACAGGCGCATTGCCGCCGGGGTGTAGCCGCGGCGACGCAGTCCCTGCAGGGTCGGCATGCGCGGGTCCTCCCAGCCGTCCACCAGCTGCTCGGTGACCAGCGCCATCAGCTTGCGCTTGCTCATCACCGTGTAGTTGATGTTCAGGCGCGAGAATTCGATCTGGCGCGGCTTGGCGGCTTCGCGCGGCAGGCCGGCATCGACCAGCGGCTGGGTCAGTGCGTCGTCATGGGCGAAATCGACGTTGTCCACGCACCAGTCGTAGAGCGGGCGATGGTCCTCGAATTCCAGGGTGCACAGCGAGTGGGTGATGCCCTCGATCGAATCGCCCAGTGCATGCGCGAAGTCGTACATCGGGTAGATCGGCCACGCGTTGCCCGTGTTCTGGTGCTCGACATGCTTGATGCGGTACAGCGCCGGATCGCGCAGGTTGATGTTGCCGCTGGCCATGTCGATCTTCGCGCGCAGGGTGCGCGCACCGTCCGGGAATTCACCGGCACGCATGCGGCGGAACAGGTCGAGGTTCTCCTCGACACTGCGGTCGCGCCACGGCGAGGGACGGCCCGGCTCGGTCAGGGTGCCACGGTAGGCACGCACTTCCTCGGCCGACAGGTCACACACATAGGCCTTGCCCTGCTCGATCAGCTTCTCGGCGGCGAGATAGTAGGCCTGGAAGTAATCGGAGGCGTGGCGCAGTTCGTTCCACTCGAACCCCAGCCAACGGACATCATCCTGGATGGCGGCCACGTACTCCGGGTCTTCCTTGGCCGGATTGGTGTCGTCGAAGCGCAGGTTGCATACGCCGCTGAACTCGCCGGCAATGCCGAAGTTCAGGCAGATCGACTTGGCATGGCCGATGTGCAGGTAGCCGTTCGGCTCCGGCGGAAACCGGGTCTTGATCGCCTGGTGCTTTCCGCTGGCCAGGTCCTCGCGCACGATCTGGCGGATGAAATCGCGCTTTTCGTGGCTGTCGGCGGGGGTCTCGGGGCTGGCGGGGGTGTGCTCGGACATGAGGCTGGGCGAAAAAGGGCAGAAAGACCAACAGTCTAGCGCGTAAGGGGAAGGGCTGCCGGGGTTGCGCCCGCGCTACCGGGCGCAGGGGGCCCGGCCGGCAAGTGCAGCGGGCGCAAGGGGGTAGCGCCGGGCCAATCCCCGCGCGCGCCGCGGCGGCATTCAGCGCCCCGGCGTATGCTGGCGGCCTCTCCCCGGGGGCCGCCCCATGCACATCGTGTACAAGGCCGACAATCTGTTCGACGCCCACCTGGTGAAGCACGCGCTGGAAGATGCCGGCATTCCTGCCTTCGTGTTCGGCGAGCAGCTGCTGGGGGGCATGGGCGAGCTGCCGCTGTTCGGTGTATTGAGGGTCGGCATCCCCGACGCCGCGCGGGCCGAGGCTGAAGGCATCGTCGCCGGCCTGGACTTGGGCCACGCCGCCGACGCCCCCATTTCCGATGCAGACGACATTGCCGGTCTTCCGGCGTAGGAGCGCATCATGTTGGGAATCGGACAGGGCATCCTGGGCATCGGCGCCTTCAAGCAGCGCCTGCCGCGCCCGGAAGAGGCGCTGCCAGGGCGTGATCAGCCACTGCCGCTGCACAGCAACCAGCACTTCGTGAACAGTCACCCGCTGAAGGACCGCTTTGCCGGCCTGCAGCAGATCCGTTTCGCGCTTGGCTGCTTCTGGGGAGCCGAGCGCAAATTCTGGTCGGAGCCGGGCGTGTACAGCACGTCGGTCGGCTATGCCGGCGGCGTCACGCCGAATCCCACCTATGAAGAAGTCTGCTCCGGCCTGACCGGCCACACCGAAGTGGTGCAGGTGGTGTTCGATCCGAAGGTGGTGAGCCTGGAACGGTTGCTGCAGCTGTTCTGGGAAAGCCACGACCCGACCCAGGGCATGCGCCAGGGCAACGACACCGGCACCCAGTACCGTTCGGCGATCCATGCCACCGACGAAACGCAGTACGCCGCTGCGCTGGCCAGCCGCGAGGCCTACCAGGCGCAGCTGGACGCGGCCGGCTACGGCCCTATTACCACTGAGATCGTGTTCCCGGCGCCGGAGTACTACTACGCCGAGGACTATCACCAGCAGTACCTGGCGAAGAACCCGAACGGTTACTGCGGCATCGGCGGCACCGGGGTGAGCTGCCCGATCGGGCTGGATGTGGAGGCGCCGCGCTGACGCGCGGTGGTCCGCCTGCGGCGGGCAGAAGCTCAATCAACTGCCAAAGCCAAAGCCAAAGCGGCTCTGGGTTGCTGTGAGTTGGGCGGGACGGGTACAGATGGCGGGACACGCCGTAAACCCGTCCTTGGGGGCTCGGCCACGGCATCCATGCCGTGGACGGTCCCGCCATCTGTACCCGTCCCGCCTCCGATCATTTCCCGGTGACGGTGGGCAAGAGCGTTGGTTACTGACGAACTGAAAGAAAACAAAAAGGACGCGGCCTTCGCCGCGTCCTTTTTGTTTGATCCTGCGGTGTCTTTTGTAGAGCGGAGCCATGCTCCGCTCCGAGCAAGCGAAGCGCGCGACCCGCTGTTGCTCTTCTCTCTTTCTTCCGTGGCGGGCGGCCGCAGGAAATTGTCGAAGGCAGGGTGGGTAGGCTGTGCAGGGGCGTGAGCCGCATGGATGCGGCGACCGAGCTTACAGGGACGTACTTGCAGCGTCCCCTGCACGGCCTACCCACCCTGCCAAACGCATGACCCGCCTTTCGCGACCAAGCCCCCGCCGCGAGGGGCTCAGCCGTTGGCTGGAACCCTTACAGCGCCGCGCGGATCCGCTCGCGCAGCGCTTCCAGATCCTTGGCGAACGCCTCGATACCGGTCGCCAGCTTCTCGGTCGCCATCGGATCGGCAGCCAGATCCGCCGCAAACGTCGCCGCATCGATCGGGGTCACCGCCACGCCGTTACCCTCACCGGGCACCAGCTTGCGCGGCAGCTCGCCGTGATCGGCGTCGAGCTTCTCCAGCAGATCCGGCGAAATGGTCAGGCGGTCGCAGCCGGCCAGCGCCTCGATCTGTGCGGTGGAACGGAACGAGGCGCCCATCACCACGGTCGGCGAACCTCGGCGCTTGAACTCCGCATACACGCTGCGCACGAACTTCACGCCCGGGTCCTCATCGATGTTGGCCGGGGTCTGGCCGTTGGCCACGTACCAGTCAAGGATGCGGCCGACGAACGGCGAGATCAGGAACGCGCCCGCTTCGCTGCAGGCCAGCGCCTGGGTCGGGTTGAAGATCAGCGTCAGGTTGCAGTCGATGCCCTCGGCCTGCAGGATCCGCGCCGCTTCCACGCCTTCCCAGGTCGCGGCGATCTTGATCAGGATCTTCTCGCGCGGTACGCCGGCATCGGCGTACATCTGGATGAACTGGCGGGCCTTGGCCACGGTGGCGGCGGTGTCGTACGCCTGGTCAGCATCCACCTCGGTGGACACGCGGCCCGGCACCAGCGTGCTGAGCAGCGCGCCGACGCCGATGGTCAGCCGATCGGCCACCGCATGCACCACGGCCTCGCGGTCGCCGCTCTGCTGACGGCCCCAGGCCAGTTCGCGCTCGATCAGATCGGCATAGACCGGCAGGTCCAGTGCCTTCTTCACCAGGGTCGGGTTGGTGGTGCAGTCCACCGGCTGCAGGCGCTTGATCGCCTCGTAGTCACCGGTATCGGCAACGACCACGGACAGTTCGCGCAGCTGGGACAGTTTGGACGAGGTACTCATTACGGCTCCTGGTACGGGGAATCGGATCGCGCGCAGTGCGCAGCGGAGATCAGGGACGGTCGTTGTGCACTGCGGTCACGCGCAGGCGCAGCTTGCGACCACCGGGTGCAGTCCAGTCGATGCTCTGGCCGACCGACAGGCCGAGCAGGGCACTGCCGACCGGAGCCAGCACGGAAACCTTGCCTTCATCGACGTTGGCTTCGCGGGGGAAGACCAGGGTCAGGACGTGCTTCTCGCCTGAGACCCCATCTTCGCACTCCACGCGGGAATGCATCATGACGATGCCTTCGGGAATCTGGTCCGGCGCCAGCACGGTGGCCCGGTTGAGTTCTTCGGCAAGCGCGAGCGCGGCAGGCGTCTGGCTCAGCGCAGGGGCTTCGAGCATGGCCTCCAGGCGGTCCATGTCGAAGGTTGAGACAGTGATCGACGGCGGCAGGCCGCTGGCGGTGTTCATGTAAAACTCCTTGGTTGAAAACCATGCAAAAGGCGGCGCCTGCTGGGGCCGCCTGTCTGTATTGTGGGGACAAATGCGACCGGAATCGACTCCCGCCGCTCGGGGGCGGGGACGCGGGGCCGTCAGCCGTTCAGCGCGGGGCCGGAAAGGCTGGCCGGATCGGCGGCCGTGCCATTGGCGGCTTCCAGCGTGAACAGCGCATGCGGCAGGCGCTTGAACTGGCTGGCCAGCTCCATCAGGAAGTCGTTCATCGCCGAGCTGCGGCGCCAGACCATTGCAATACGGCGGCTGGGCCGGCCCTCACCGATGAAGTCGAGCAGGCGGATGTTGTTCGAGCGCGGGACGGGGGGCTGCACCGACAGGCTTGGCAGCAATGTGATGCCGACATCGGCGGCGACCATCTGCCGCAATGTTTCCAGGCTGGTGGCGCGGAACTCGGATTTCTCGTTGGCGCCGAACAGCCGGCACACTTCCAGCGCCTGGTCGCGCAGGCAATGGCCGTCTTCCAGCAGCAGCAGCTTCTGCGTGGCCAGTTCCTGCACATCCAGATGAGCGCGCTGGGCGAGCGGATGGCGACCGGAAACGGCCAACAGGAACGGCTCCTCGAACAGGAACTCGGCGTGCAGCTGATCGTCGATCACCGGCAGTGCCAGCAGCGCGGCATCGAGCTTGCCTTCGCGCAGGCGCTCCAGCAGCACATCGCTCTTCTCTTCGACCAGCAGCAGTTCCAGTTCCGGGAAACGTTCGCGGATGCGCGGGATCACATGCGGCAGCAGGTACGGGCCCAGGGTCGGGAAGATTCCCAGGCGCACCGTGCCGGCTTCCGGATCGCGGCTGCGCCGTGCCGCTTCCTTCAGCTGCTCCACCTCGGACACGATCACCCGCGCCCGTGCAGCGGCTTCCTGGCCGGCCGGGGTCAGCATCACCTTGCGGGGGGCCCGCTCGACCAGCGGCAGGCCCAGCTCTTCTTCCAGCTTGCGGATCTGGGTGGACAACGTGGGCTGGCTGACGAAGCACGACGCGGCAGCCCGACCGAAATGCTTGTGGTCGGCCAGGGCTACCAGGTACTTCAGATCGCGTAGATTCATCCTCACATCCCAGGGATAACGGACCGGCTGGCGGCGTGGTCACCCCGCAGCTGACAATGCTCCCGGCAACCCGGGAGCAGTGGATCAGGCAGCTTCGGCAACGGCCCCGCTGCTCTTGCTCACCGACGAGCGGATCAGGTGATCGAACGCGCTCAGTGCGGCGGTCGAGCCGGCGCCCATGGCGATGATGATCTGCTTGTAGGGTACCGTCGTGCAATCACCTGCGGCGAACACGCCGGGCACACTGGTCTGGCCACGGTCGTCGATGACGATCTCGCCGCGCGGCGACAGCGCCACGATGTCCTTCAGCCACTCGGTGTTGGGCAGCAGGCCGATCTGCACGAAGATGCCTTCCAGCTCCACGCGGTGGGCGTCGCCACCGATGCGGTCCTTGTAGACCAGCCCGGTGACCCGGCTGCCATCGCCCAGCACTTCAGTGGTCTGGGCGCTGGTCAGCACGGTCACATTGCCGAGGCTGCGAAGCTTCTTCTGCAGCACCTCATCGGCGCGCAGGCTGGAATCGAATTCCAGCAGGGTTACATGCGACACGATGCCGGCCAGATCGATGGCAGCTTCAACGCCGGAGTTGCCACCACCGATCACCGCCACGCGCTTGCCCTTGAACAGCGGGCCATCGCAGTGCGGGCAGTAGGCCACACCCTTGTTGCGGTACTGCTCTTCGCCCGGCACATTCATCTGCCGCCAGCGCGCACCGGTGGACAGGATCACCGAACGTGACTTCAGCACCGCGCCGTTTTCCAGCTGCACCTGTACCAGCCCATCGTCGCCGGCCGGCACCAGCGCGGTGGCGCGCTGCAGATCCATGATGTCCACGTCGTACTCGCGCACATGCTGCTCCAGCGCGGTAGCGAGCTTCGGGCCTTCGGTCTCCTTGACCGAGATGAAGTTCTCGATGGCCATGGTATCCAGTACCTGGCCGCCGAAGCGCTCGGCGGCGATGCCGGTGCGGATGCCCTTGCGCGCGGCGTAGATCGCTGCGGCCGCGCCAGCCGGGCCGCCGCCCACCACCAGCACGTCGAAGGCCTGCTTGGCGGCGATCTTCTCTGCGTCGCGCTTGCTGGCGTTGGTATCCAGCTTGGCCACGATCTGTTCGAGCGTCATCCGGCCCTGGTCGAAGACTTCACCGTTGAGATACACGGTCGGCACCGACATGATCTCGCGCTTCTCCACTTCCTCCTGGAACAGCGCGCCGTCGATGGCCACGTGCTGGATGCGCGGGTTGAGCACCGCGGCCAGGTTCAGCGCCTGCACCACGTCCGGGCAGTTCTGGCAGGACAGGGAGAAATAGGTCTCGAACCGGTACTCGCCTTCCAGGCTCTGCACCTGCTCGATCAGTTCGGCGGTGGCCTTGGACGGATGACCGCCCACCTGCAGCAGCGCCAGCACCAGCGAGGTGAATTCATGACCCATCGGCAGGCCGGCGAAGGTCAGGTGGATGTCCTGGCCGGGCGTGCCCAGGTCGAACGAAGGCACGCGGCCCTGGCCATCACGCAGCACCTGCAGCGAGATGCTGTCGGACAGGCTTTCCAGGGTCTGCAGCAGTTCCAGCATTTCCCGCGACTTGTCGCCGTCGTCGGCATGCGCGGTGATCTGGATGGGGCGGGTCACGCGCTCCAGATAGGTCTTCAGCTGCGACTGCAGGTTGGCGTCCAACATCGGGTCTTCTCCTGGATTCAGGCAAACAGGGGGCGTGGCACCGCTGTAGAAGGTAGCGGACCAGCAGGGGGTAGGGGTGAACCCAAGACAGCGACCGTGGAAGGGGCTGGCTGGCCGCGACGGGCCGGCGATGGCTGTCTTGGGTTCACCCCCACGCCGGCGATGCCGCCGGCATGGAGATGGGCCTGCCGTGGCGTGGGGCCACGGCGTGCCGGTGCTGCGTTAGATCTTGCCGACCAGGTCCAGCGACGGGGTCAGGGTCTTCTCGCCTTCCTTCCACTTCGCCGGGCACACCTGGTTCGGGTTGGCGGCGGTGAACTGGGCGGCCTTCAGCTTGCGCAGGGTCTCGGAGACGTCGCGGGCGATCTCGTTGGAGTGGATCTCCAGGGTCTTGATCACGCCTTCCGGATTGATGATGAAGGTGCCGCGCAGGGCCAGGCCTTCTTCCGGAATGTGCACGCCGAAGGCATTGGTCAGCTGGTGGGTCGGGTCGCCGACCAGCGGGAACTGGGCCTTGCCGACGGCCGGCGAGGTTTCGTGCCACACCTTGTGCGAGAAGTGCGTGTCGGTGGTGACGATGTAGACCTCAGCGCCAGCCTTCTTGAACTCGGCGTAGTGGTCGGCGGCGTCTTCGATCTCGGTCGGGCAGTTGAAGGTGAATGCAGCCGGCATGAAGATCAGGACGGACCACTGGCCCTTCAGGCTGGCATCGGAAACCTTGATGAACTCGCCGTTGTGGTAGGCGTTGGCTTCAAACGGCTGGATCTGGGTATTGATGAGGGACATCATTTTTCCTCTGGGTGAAGGGAGTGGGTGAATCGACAGGAGCTAGGTTACCGGCTCAGTTGCGATAAGAACAATCCATTGATTGCATCTATTTGATAGATGCAGCCTATCAAATTGCCATGAGCCCGCACTGAACCTTGCGTCCCTCATCCTGCAACTGCCTGTGTGACAAGGAAAATCGCCAGGGACGCGTGAAGAGGGCTGATAGCCCCTCCTTATGCCCTCGGGTGAAACCTGAACGGATTCCAGCTTTTGTAGAGCCGAGCCCGCGCCCGGCTGTGGATCTGTAGAGCCGAGCCCATGCTCGGCTGTTCCAGAAGCAGCCGAGCATGGGCTCGGCTCTACAATTGCGGAATGTCTTCCCCAACCCAACCCTCCCTGCGCCAGGTGGTGGCCGACGCCAGCGCCCGCCTGGGCGGCATCGACGCCCGCCACGAAGCCGAGCTGCTGCTGCTGCATGTGCTGGAGCGTCCACGCAGCTGGCTGTTCGCCCATGCGACCGATCCGCTGCCGGCAACGGCGCAGGCTGCCTTCGAGGCGCTGCTGGCGCGTCGCGCCGCCGGTGAGCCGGTGGCCTACCTGACCGGCCGGCGCGGGTTCTGGACGCTTGATCTGCGGGTCGATGCGGCGACCCTCATCCCGCGTCCGGAAACTGAACTGCTGGTGGAGCTGGCGCTGGAACGCCTGCCATCGGACCGCCCGCTGTCCGTGGCCGACCTCGGCACCGGCAGTGGTGCGATCGCCCTGGCCCTGGCCAGCGAGCGGCCGCTGGCACAGGTGCTGGCCACCGATGCCAGCCCCGGTGCACTGGCCATGGCTGCGCGCAATGCCGCCCACCATGAACTGCGCAACGTGCGTTTCGCTGAAGGTGGACAGGACTGGTACGCACCGCTGCAGGGCGCGCGCTTTGCACTGATTGCCAGCAATCCGCCCTACATCGCCAGCGAAGATCCGCATCTGCAGCAGGGCGACCTGAGGTTCGAGCCGGCCAGCGCGCTGGCGTCCGGCATCGACGGACTGGACGATATCCGCCGCATCGTCGCAGGCGCGCCCGAACACCTGCAGCCGGCGGGCTGGCTGTTGATCGAGCACGGCTGGGACCAGGGCGCGGCGATCCGCACGCTGTTCGATGCGGCCGGTTTCGCCGACGTGCAGACCCAGCAGGACCTTGAGCAGCGTGATCGGGTCACCCTCGGCCGGCGACCGGCCTAGAATGGGGGTTCTCCTGCCCCGGCAGGGCATCACCCTGGAGCTGCAAGCATGCGTACGCTGTACCCCGCCATCACCCCCTATGACGTCGGCACCCTGAAGGTCGACGACCGCCACACGCTGTACTTCGAGCAGTGCGGCAATCCGGATGGCAAGCCGGTGGTGATGCTGCACGGCGGTCCGGGCGGCGGTTGCAGCGACAAGATGCGCCAGTTCCATGACCCGGCGAAGTACCGCATCATCCTGTTCGACCAGCGCGGTGCCGGCCGTTCCACGCCGCATGCGGATCTGGTGGACAACACCACCTGGGACCTGGTGGCCGATATCGAGCGGCTGCGCGAGCATCTGAACGTGGACCGCTGGCAGGTGTTCGGAGGCAGCTGGGGGTCAACCCTGGCGCTGGCCTACGCCGAAACCCATCCGCAGCGCGTCACCGAACTGGTTCTGCGCGGCATCTTCATGCTCCGCCGCTGGGAGCTGGAGTGGTTCTACCAGGAAGGCGCCAACCGCCTGTTCCCCGATGCATGGGAGCACTATCTGAAGCCCATTCCGGTGGTTGAACGCCATGACCTGATCTCGGCGTTCCACCGTCGCCTGACCAGTGAAGACGAGGCGACCCGCCTGGAAGCAGCCAAGGCCTGGGCCGTGTGGGAGGGGGCGACCAGCTTCCTGCATGTGGATGACGACTTCATCAACAGCCACGAAGACCCGCATTTCGCGCTGGCCTTTGCCCGTATCGAGAACCACTACTTCGTCAATGGTGGCTTCTTCGAGGTGGAAGACCAGCTGCTGCGCGACGCGCACCGCATCGCCGACATCCCGGGCGTGATCGTGCATGGCCGCTACGACGTGGTGTGCCCGCTCGCCAATGCCTGGGACCTGACCAAGGTGTGGCCGAAGGCGAAGCTGGAAATCACCCCGGCATCGGGCCACTCCGCGTTCGAAGCGGAGAATGTCGACGCGCTGGTGCGCGCCACGGACAGCTTCGCGTAACGCGCCGGTAGCGCCGGGCCACGCCCGGCGGCGTTGCGATCTGTTGCCGCGGTTTGACTCGCCGGGCATGGCCCGGTGCTACCAGTCCCCTGCAAGCAGCGCGTCGGCCAGCACCTGCAGCTTCGGCGAGTGCTGGCGCGAAGGTGGGTAGATCAACGAGAGTTCGCGGCTGCGGCCTTCATACGGTTGCAGCACGCGCAGCAGACGGCCGTCGGCCAAGGCGTCGGCCACGGCGAAGTCCATTACCTGCACGATGCCGATACCGGCGATGGCGGCTTCCACCAATGGGTCGCCGCTGTCGAACACCATCCGCGTCGGTGGCGTGAACTCGCGCAGCTGGCCGTCCTGAAGGAACTGCCAGTCCACCAGGCGGCCACTGCGCAGGTTGCGCACGGCCAGGCAGGCATGCCCCGCCAGTGCGGCCACATCGCCCGGTGCACCGCGCCGGGCGAGGTAGTCCGGGCTGGCGACGGTCACCCAGCGCAGCGGTCGCAGGGGCCGGGCAACGATGCGCTGGTCGGCGATGGTGCCGGTACGCAGCGCGGCGTCGAACCCCTCTTCGACCAGGTCGACCAAGCGATCGCTGAGCACGGCTTCGACCTGCAGTTGTGAATGGCGCTCCAGCAGCGGCGCCAGCAGGGGCACCAGCACCTTGCGGCCGAACATCGACGGCGCACTGATCTTCAGCGTGCCTGACGGCGTGCAGGGGCGATCGGCAAGCTGCCGTTCCGCGTCCTCCAGTCCGCACAGCAGTGGCGCGACCTGTTCTACAAACTGGCGCCCATCCGGGGTCAATGCCACGTTGCGCGTGTTCCGCTGCAGCAGCTTCACGCCCAGGTCCACCTCGAGCCGGCTGATCGCGCGCGACAGCCCGGACTGGCTCAGGCCGAGCTGGCCGGCAGCGACGGTGAAGCTGCGTGCTTCGGCCACCTGCACCAGCATGCGCACCGCGTTGAGGTCCATCGATGATCCACTCATGCAGAAAATCATGACAGATATGGCGGGTGAGGGGTTTATTGATTCCGCTGCATCAATGAGACTGCGCTCCCCCTTCAGTCCAGACCATCGATGCCTCCCCTCAAATACCCGCGCTGGGCACTGACCCTGCTGGCCACCGCCCAGCTGATCATCGCCCTGGATGCCACCATCATTTTTGTCGCGCTGCATGACATGGGCCGCGCGCTGCAGATCAGCGCGCAGCAGCTGCAATGGGTGGTCAGTGCCTACACCGTGGCCTTCGGCGGCAGCCTGCTGCTGGGCGGGCGTGCCGCCGACCTGATCGGCCGCCGTCGCTTCTACCGCCTGGGCATGCTGTTGTTCGCGGTGGCTTCGCTGCTCGGCGCGCTGGCGCCGAATGCGGGCCTGCTGATCATCGCGCGCGCAGCGCAGGGCATCGGTGCCGCGCTGCTGTTCCCGGCAACGCTGGCCCTGATCAACACGCTGTATGAAGAAGGCCCGGCCCGCAACCGCGCGCTGGCGATCTGGAGCATGGCCAGTGCAGTGGGTCTTGCCTTGGGTACGCTGCTCGGTGGCGTACTCACCCAGGCCTTCGGCTGGCCGGCGGTGCTGGCGGTGATCGTGCCGCTGGCCACCGCGTGCGCGCTTGCCGCCGGTGCGTGGCTGCCGCCCGATGCTTCGCGCCCGCAGGGCCGTTCGTTCGATCTGGCCGGCTGCATCACCGTGACCCTGGGTGGCAGCCTGCTGGTGACCACGCTGGTACAGGGCCCCGAATGGGGGTGGGCGGCGCCCGCCACGCTGGGCTGCCTGGTGCTGTCGATACTGATCCTGTTCGCGTTCGTGCAGATCGAGCTGCGCAGCCGCGATCCACTGATGCAGTTCGCGCTGCTGCGCCTGCCGGGCCTTCGTGCCGCGCTCGGCCTGACCTTCGTTTTCATGAGCAGCTACGGTGTGCAGTACTACTTCATGGCGCTGTACTTCCAGGACGGCTACGGCTGGAGTCCGCTGCAGGCCGGCCTGGCATTCCTGCCGGCCACGGCGGTGTGCACCGTGGGCATCCAGCTTGCCGAGTGGACGCTGCAGCGCTGGAGCGCGCGCAGAGTGCTTGTGATCGGCAACCTGGCCGGTGCCGTCGGCATCGCCTGGGTGGCGGCGGCACTGCCGCATGCCTCGAATTTCTGGCCATTGCTGCCGGGCGTGGTGGTGTTGAGCATCGGCCAGGGCATGACCTGGACCGCGATGTGGATCGTGGCGGGTCAGGGCGTGCCGGCGGCGCAGCAGGGCGTGGCGTCGGGCATGGCGGCCACCGCACAGCAGATCGGCGGTGCGCTGGGCCTGGCGGTACTGGTGATGGTGGCCAACGCCGACGTGGCAGCTGCCGGCTCTCCGGATGCGCTGGCCGGGCTGGTGCGTGCGGAGTACGGCGCCGCAGTGTTTGCACTGCTCGGCGTGGTCATCGCGCTGGCCCTGCGCCCGGCGCCGGTCGCCCCGGCGGTCCCCGCCTGCCTGGCCAACGACGCATGATCGACCTGCAGGATGACCCGGTAGCGCCGGGCCATCCCCGGCGAGGCGCAACGCGACGGTGAATCCCCCAGTGCCGCCGGGCATGGCCCGGCGCTACCGGGCCCGGATGGCGTTACACCGATGCCAGCAGCCGTGGCTGCAACGCGCTGAAGATCCGCGCCAGCCGCTCGGCCCACGCCTGCTGCCCGGCCGCGTCGGCGATCAGGTCCTGACGGATCTCCAGTTCCACGTGCACCAGGCCGCGCCCTTCGCCGTGCACCGGTACCGCGTAGTCGCTGGTACTGCTTACCGAATACGGTTCGTTGTCACCGACCACCAGATCGCCTTCGTCGCGCAGTGCCTGCAGCAGGGCGTGGGCAAAGCGCGTGTCCTGGTGGTAGAGCACGCCGGCATGCCATGGCCGCAGCGTGCCGTTCATGGAGGGAGTGAAGCTGTGCATCATCACCAGCAGGGTCGGGCGGCCGGCTTCGCGGCGCGCATCCAGTTCCGCTTCGATGCGGGCGTGATAGGGCGCGTGGATCGCGTCGATGCGCTGCTGCCGTTGTGCGGCCGACAGGCCGGCGTTGCCCGGTACCAAGGTGTGATCGCTTGCTTCCGGAATCAGGGTCGGCGATGCCAGCGGACGGTTGCAGTCGATCAGCAGGCGCGAATAGGTCTGCTCGATGGCCCAGGCATCCAGCCGTTCGGCCAATGCACGCGTGGTGCCGGCGATGCCGATGTCCCAGCCGATATGGCGGTCAAGTTCGCGCTGCGGCAGGCCGAGGCCGGCCAGTGCGCGCGGTACCTGCTGCCCGGCGTGATCGGCCAGCAGCAGGTACGGCGAAGCGCCCTGCGGCCGGTGGATGGTGTAGATCGCCGGGTCGGCAGCGCCCAGCAATGCCGGCAAGGTGTGCAGGTCGGCGTCAGCCACGCGGACGCCCGTCCAGGTGATGTTCGATCATCCACAGCCCGGCCCAGAGCTTGGCATCGAGCTCGTAGCCTTCGCCCATCTTCTGCACCAGCCACGCGGCAGCCTGCTTGAGCGGGACCTCGTGCACCGTGATGTCCTCGCTGTCATCGCCGCCGCCTTCGCCGATCCGGCGCAGGCCGGTGGCGCGCACGAAGGCGATCTTCTCGCTGCTGGCGCCTGAGGAGGTCGGGCCGATCATCAGCACTTCGGCGTGCTCGGCGGTCCAGCCGGTCTCTTCTTCCAATTCGCGTACCGCCGAGACTTCGATCGACTCGCCGGCATGGATGTCACCGACCAGCCCGGCCGGCATCTCGATGGTCGATGCCTGCAGGGGCACGCGGAACTGCTCGACGAACAGCACCTTGTCCTCGGGGGTGACGGCGATGATGATCGCCGCCAGGCCACCGGCGTGGGTGCGTTCGCTGTATTCCCAGGTGCCGCGTACCAGCATGCGCTGGTACTTGCCTTCATAGACGACACGCGGGGCTTCGGTATTGCGCTGGCTCATGCGGGCTCGCCGGAATTGGAAAAGGAGGGAGTGGGAAGCGGGTCGGCCATGCCGGCGGCGTTGAACAGCCGGCGGCGGGTCATCGGGCCGAAGCGCAGGGTCTGGCACAGGCCGCCGAGCAGCTCCGGGTCGGCCGTCTGCCGCAGCAGGCCGGGCTGGCAGCCTTCCAGCGGCGCGTCCAGCGCGATGGTGGTCAGCTGTCGCCAGAGCAGGGCATGCTCGCGCTGCTCGCGCAGGCGCACTGCCATCTGCGCTGCGCCGCGCAGGCGCAGGAAGGGCACTTCGTCCAGGCGCTCGTACAGCACATCCAGGCTGCCGAAGTGGGCCAGCAGGACCGCCGCGGACTTGCTGCCGACGCCGCTGATGCCGGGGATGTTGTCCACTGCATCGCCGCACAGTGCCAGGTAGTCGGCGATCTGGTGCGCATGCACGCCATGCCGCGCTTTCACCCCGGCCACGCTCCAGCGCTGGTTGCGCGCATAGTCCCACTGCTCGTCGTGGTCCAGCAGCAGCTGCGACAGGTCCTTGTCGGCGGAAATGATGACACCGCGGTGGCTGCCGCGGTGCACATGCAGGGCGCTGCCGATCAGGTCGTCGGCCTCGTAGTCGTGATGGGCAAGCACGGCCAGACCGAGCGCCGCGCACAGTGCCTTGCAATGCACGAACTGGCGCTTCAGCGCCTCCGGAGCCGGATCGCGGTTGGCCTTGTACGCCGGATACAGGCGATGGCGGAAGCCGCTGTCCAGCGCCTCGTCAAAGGCGATGGCGATGTGCTGCGGACGCTCGCGTTCGAGCAGGTCCAGCAGGAAGCGCGCGAAGCCGTGCACGGCATTGGTCGGCCAGCCCTGCGCATCCTGGAACTGGTCGGGCAGCGAGTGCCAGGCACGGAACACGTAGATGCTGGCGTCGACCAGGTACAGCGCCGGCGCCGGTGCCGGCAAGGTCATGCCGGTGGCGTCCAGTCGCGCAGCAGGGCGGCTGGATCCGGACGCTCGCGCTCGGGCACGTCGGCGCGGGCGGTGCCGATATGGATGAAACCGGCGATGCGCTCGCCGTCGGCCAGCCCCAGATGGGCGTGTACGGCCGGGTCGAACGCCATCCACGCCGTCAGCCACTGGGCGCCGAAGCCCAGCGCCTGTGCGGCCTGCAGCAGGGCAAAGCAGACGCATCCAGCGGTCATCAGCTGCTCCTGCTCGGGCACCTTCGGGTCGGGGCGGGGGCTGGCCACCACCACGATCACCAGCGGCGCATGGCTGAAACGCTGGCGATCCTTCTCGAACACGGCCTCGCCGGCAGTGGGATCGCGCTGGCGGCTGCGCTCGGCCAGGAACGCGCCCAGAGTGTGACGCGCATCGCCGGCAATCTTCAGGAACCGGAACGGCACCCGCTTGCCGTGGTCGGGCACCCGCACCGCCGAGGTGAGCATACGCAGCAGGGTCTGCGGGTCCGGCCCGGGCTCGCCCAGCTGCCGCGAGGGCACCGAGCGGCGGGCATCGAGGGCAAGCAGGGCGGCGGGGTCGGGCATGGCGTCTGAACCGGTCATCACGGGCATTTGATTATAGTCGCGGTGGTCGATGACGCCGTGGCTGCGGCGTCTGTCCCCTCACTATCAAACTGTGATGAACATCATGCCACTGGCGGCAATCGGACGCCGGCTTCCTCTCGCCTCGCGGGCCTTGCACGGCTTACGATATCCCTCTTGCCGGGCCGTGGGTCACGAGGTTTGAAGTGAGGACTGTTTCACTGTCCGTGAGGGGCGGGCCGGCCTACCATCGACGTATCGGTACATGGGGTGTGCCGGTCGTCGCGATGTCCATGTTGTCTGTCGCACCAGAGAAGGTGGGGAGCCTTCCCGAATGATGAGCGCGCCCACACCGTTGGGAACGTCGGGTCGTGACCCGGCCCAGTTCCAGCTTGCCCGTGACGCCGTCCTGCCCGCGCTGTGCCAGGCCTTCGGGGCGGCACTGGCGCGCTTCGACGACGCCCTGTTCGACCGTGCCGGCAATGCCGGCGCCTCGCAGCTGCTGTTCCTTGATGCGATGCGCGAGCTGCGCCGGCGGCGCGAGGAGATAGCGGCGGCCTTTGCCGGCCATCTGCAACGCGCCTGGGCGGCTCTGGTTGCCGGAGAGCCACTGTCGGCGGATGCGACCCTGTCCGGCCCGGCCGAGGATGGCCTGAGCCTGCTGGCCGAGCACGTGCTCGAATCGCGGCTGGCGGTGCGCAACTTCGCCACGGTGCTGCTGCGTGATTTCAAGCCGGTTCTGGCGCGGCTGGACCGCCGCCTGGGCTGGCTGGCCGGCGATGTGCCGCTGGATGCCGACCTGAACCCGATCAGCCCGGAACATCTGGGCGTGGCCATCCACGAGGCCTTCGCCGGCTGCGAACTGGCGCCGGAAGTCCACCTGGTGCTGATCAAGCTGTGCGAGCGCGACCTGCGCGCGCCGGTCGGCCGCATCTACGACAAGCTGGACGAGCAGCTCGCGGCGGCCGGCGTGATGTCGCAGATGGGCGCGGTGCGCCGCACCCCGGCGGCCCCGGGCCCGCGTCCACCGCAGGGGCTGGACGATCTGGTCGAACAGCGCCCGGTGCCGGGGTTCGACAGCGATTTCAGCGATGACGAGCAGGCCGCACCGGCGTGGGCGCAGCGCTTCGCCGCGCGCTGGTCCGAGCGCCGAGGCCACCTTCAGCAGGCCGGTGGGGACGGTCCCGGCGCCGCCGGCAGCGAGGCCTATGGCCAGCAGGGGATGTTGCTGGAAGCGCTGCAGGAACTGCTGCAGCAGACGCGCCACGTGCGTGAGGACGCAACATCGGCCGCGCAGGTGGCCGTGGGCCAGCAGCGCCCGTTGAGCCAGCGCGAGATGATGTCGGTGCTGTCGCTGCTGCAGGCGACCCCCAGCGCCACGCTGCGTGCGGCGATCGGTGAGGATGGTGAGTCGCTCGCGCAGCGCCTGAAGAGCGAGGTGTTGTCCAGCGCTACCCGGCTGGGCGTCGACCCGGGCCAGACCCGCCTGGATCCGCAGGACGAGGACGCGATCGACCTGGTCGGCATGCTGTTCGACGTCATGCTGGATGAACGCGAACTGGAGGGCCGCTCGCGCGAACTGATCGGCCGCCTGGTGGTGCCCTTCGTCAAGGTCGCCATGCTCGACCGCCGCATGTTCGTGCAGAAGACCCATCCGGCGCGCAAGCTGCTCAATTCGTTGGCCGAGGCCTGCGAAGGCAACACCGGCGAGAGCCAGGCCGAGCGCATGCTGATGGCCAAGGTGGAGGAGATCATCGAGCGCCTGGTCGCCGAGTTCAACGAGAACCTGGCCATCTTCCTCACCCTGGAAGAGGAGTTCCGCGACTTCCTGGTGCAGCACCGTCGCCGCGTCGAGATTGCCGAGCGGCGCGCAGCCGAAACGCAGCGCGGCCAGGAAAAGCTGGAAATGGCCCGCACGCGCGCGGCCACCGAGCTGGATCGCCGCATAGGCGATGCCACCCTGCCACCGGCCATCGCCGAGTTCCTGCGCCAGCCGTGGCAGCACCACCTGACCCTGGCGCTGCTGCGCGAGGGCGAAGACGGTGCATCGGTCGCCGAAGCCCTGGCCCTGGGCGATGGCCTGCTGGAGGAAGTGGCCGAAGCGCGCCGGCAGATCATCGGCAAGCCCTGGCTGCAAGCCTGGCAGCCGGTGCTGGCCAAGGTGTTCGCCAGTGTCGGCGTACACGGTGATGCGGCAACCTCGGCCATCGATGCACTGCATGACACCCTGCAGGGCATCGCCGAGTCACGGCCGGAGCTGGAACGTGCGCTGCCGGAGCTGCCGCAGGTTGTCCTGCCCATGCCGCCGGTTGCGGACTCGCCGACGGTCGAACTGGGCAGCCAGGTGGATACCGACGATTTCGACAATGCCGATGCCGATCGCTTCCGCCGGATGGAGATCGGCAGTTGGCTGGACTTCGTCGACAAGGACGGCAAGGTGCAGGCCGGCAAGCTGTCCTGGGTGAGCCCGATTTCTTCCCGGCTGCTGTTCGTCAACCGGCGTGGCGTGCGCTTCTGCGTGGCTTCGCCGGAGGAACTGGCGGTGATGGTGCGGCTGGGCCGCCTGCGTGCGCATGTCGACGATGGCGCCTTCGACAGCGCCATGCAGGGCGTGATCGACCGCCTCGACCCGGGCAACGCCACCCTGCACTGAGCGGGAGCCGCCTGCTAGGATCGGGAAAACTCACCGATCAGCGGGGACCTGCATGGCCGTGGCGTTGCTGGGGATCAAGGAGACCGCGCCGGGCGAACGGCGCGTGGCGTTGACGCCGGAGACCGCGCGCAAGCTCGCCGCACTGGGCGTCACCGTCTGGTACGAAACCGGTGCGGGCGAGGCCGCCGGTTTTCCCGATGCCGCCTATCAGGACGCGGGCGCACGTGCATTCGATGACGGTCGCTGGGGCGAGATCGACATCCTTCTGTGCGTGCAGGCGCCGCCGGCGCAGGTGCTGGCCCGGCTCAAGCCGGGCGCAGCCGTGGTCGGCCTGCTGACGCCGGCCAGCGATCCGACACTGGCGGCGCTGGCCAGCGAGGACCGCCTGCTGCTGTTCCCGCTGCAGCTGTTGCCGCGCACCACCCGTGCGCAGGCGATGGATGTGCTCAGTTCGCAGGCCGGCATGGCGGGCTACAAGGCTGCGCTCATCGCAGCCGAGCGTGCACCGCGCTTCTTCCCGATGCTGACCACCGCGGCCGGTACCGTGCGTCCGGCCAAGGTGCTGGTGATCGGCGCCGGCGTTGCAGGATTGCAGGCGATCGCTACTGCGCGCCGCCTCGGCGCCCAGGTGGAAGGATTCGATGTGCGGCCGGAAACGCGCGAGCAGATCCAGTCGCTGGGCGCACGCTTCCTCGACCTGGGCGTCAGCGCGGCCGGCGAGGGCGGCTACGCGCGGGCGCTGACCGAGGAAGAACGGGCCGAGCAGCAGCGGCGGCTGGCCGACCATCTGCGCAGCGTCGATGTAGTGATCTGTACCGCAGCCGTGCCGGGCCGTCCGGCACCGACCATCGTCACTGCGGCGATGGTGGAAGGCATGGCGGCGGGCAGTGTGATCGTCGATCTGGCGGCCGAGAGCGGCGGCAACTGCGCGCTGACCCAGCCGGGGCAGTGCATCGAACACCAGGGCGTGACCATCGATGGACCACTGGGCCTGGCCAGCCGGGGTGCGACCCAGGCCAGCGAGATGTATGCGCGCAACCTGCTCAACTTCGTTGCCCTGTTCGTACGCGAAGGTCAGCTGAGCTTCGACTGGGAAGACGAACTGCTGGCAAAGACGCGCTGGCAGGCGTGAATGACATGGGGTCAGATCCCTTTGCCTCTGGCAAAGGGATCTGACCCTGCATCCCGAAGGCCTACCGCGGCTTTGCCGGTGGCGGGTTGTCCCGCACCCAGTCGCGACGCTCCTCCGGCGTCATCCGGGACCAGCGATCGCGCAGGGCGTCGCGCTGGGCAGGGGGCAGCTGGCGCATCTGCCCGAACAGTGCGCGTGCCTGTTCACGCTGTTCCGGGCTCATGTGCTCGAACCGGCGCAGGCCACGGCGGGCCTTGTCGCGCTCTTCCGGGCTCATGGACTGCCAGCGCTGGCCATGGGCCAGCATGCGCTGGCGCTGACCGGCATCGGCGCCGTTCCAGCGATCGCGCAGCGGGGCCAGCACCGCCTCGCGCTGGGCGGGGCTGAGCTGATCCCAGGCAGGCAGTGGAGCACCGGGAGCGGGCGGCGCGGGCGCATGGGTCTGCGCCAGCACCGGTGCTGCAGGCAGCAGCGCCAGGGCGATCAGCAGGGGCAGGGAGAGATGTCGCAGCATGATTCACTCCATCGCCAGGTCGGTGTCGCCCAGCCACAGGTACAGATCGGGATTCTCGTCGTACAGCGCGCTGTTGTCTTCCACTGCGGCAACGGTCGGTACCGGCGCTGGCCGCGTCGGCACGTCCGGACCGGTGAACTGCACACCGATGCCCAGCGCCACCACCAGCGAGCAGGCGCTGGCCAGCCACCAACGCCAGCGCCCACGATGGGCTGCATGGGCGCCCTGGCGGGCCTGGCGCAAGCGCGACAGCGTTGCCGGCGACAGCGCCTGCAGAGAATGCGCATGCAGGCGCCGCAAGGCGTCATCGGAGGGCAGGGAGCGGTTCACGGGGGGGTCTCCAGATAATCCTGCAGCGCCTGCCGGGCGCGTGCGAGATGGGTCTTTACTGCGCCTTCGCTGCAGCCCATGGCGCGGGCGGTGGTGGCGCCGTCCAGATCCTGCAGCACGCGCAGGGTGAACGCTTCGCGCTGGCGGGCGGGCAGCGTACGCAGCGCCTGCACCAGCTGCTGGTACTGCTGGTGCTGCTCGTGCGCCTGCGCCGGGGTAGGGCCGGGGTCGGCCCAGTCGATGTCGGCACCGTCGGCATCCTGGTTGTCGCGCCAGAACGGGAGGCGGAAGCGGCGTCGGCGCTGCAGGTCGATCACCCGCCGGCGCAGGATGCTCCAGAACAGGGGCGCCCATTCGCTGGCGGGCTTGTCGGCATAGTCCAGCATGCGCAGCAGGGCATCCTGCACGGCGTCCAGGGCATCCTCGCGCTGGCGCAGGCCGGCCTCGGCGAAGCGGAACGCGCGCGGGCCGATGCTCGCCAGGAACGCTTCCAGCGACGCCGGCAGGGCATCGGTGTCGGCGGTCGGGGGGACGGGGCTGCTCACCAGCACAGGGTACGGTTCCTTGCTCGGGGTCACCATCGACAACGCGTGAGCGCGGCCCCGGTTGACGAGGATGCGCGCCGGGTTCAGCCCATGGTTATGATGGGCCGACGAAGACAGAGCGGGAGCGTTGCTGATGAGTGACGGGTTCGTGGCGCTGTACATCTTCATGCTGGCCGCCATCGCCGGCCACGTGATCATTTCGCGGGTGCCGGTGATCCTGCACACCCCGCTGATGTCGGGTTCCAATTTCATCCACGGCATCGTGCTGATCGGCGCGATGGTGGTGCTCGGCCACGCACAGACGCCGCTGGAAAAGGCCTTGGGCTTCATCGCCGTGGTGCTCGGTGCCGGTAACGCCGCCGGCGGCTACGTGGTCACCGCGCGCATGCTGGAGATGTTCAGGCCGAGCGCGCCGCGGGCAGGCAAGGACGAACCGAAGGAGCCGCAGGCTTGAACATCAGCACCGTCGAACTGCTCGATTGGCTGGTCAAGGCCAGCTACCTGGTGGCCGCCACGCTCTTCCTGCTCGGCCTGCAGCGGATGGCCTCGCCGCTGACCGCGCGCAGCGGCATCCGCTGGGCCGGGCTGGGCATGCTGCTGGCCACCGCGGCCACCTTCTTCCTGCCCGAGCTGCACAACGTGCCGCTTATCCTGGTCGCGCTGCTGCTGGGTGCCGGCCTGGCCTGGTGGTCGGCCGGCAAGGTCGCGGTCACCGACATGCCGCAGATGGTGGCGCTGTACAACGGCATGGGCGGTGGTTCGGCGGCGGCGATCGGTGCGGTTGAACTGCTGCGCTACACCTTCCTGGCCCATCGCGATACCACCCATTGGAGCGAACAGGCGCTGGCCGACCTTGCCGCACGCCAGCCTTCCACCACCGTGCTGCTGCTGGCGGTGGTCGGCGCCGCGATCGGCGCGGTGTCGCTGTCCGGCTCCGTGATCGCCTGGGCCAAACTGGATGGTCGCCTCGACAAGCGGGTCATCTGGCCAGGGCAGCAGGCGTTGAACCTGCTGGTGGCGCTGGCGGTGGTGGTGCTGGCCATCGTCGCGGCCAGCACGCTCAGCACCTGGGCGATCATCGCCTTCTTCGTGCTGGCACTGGCGCTGGGCGTGCTGATGACGCTGCCGATCGGTGGCGCCGACATGCCGGTGGTGATCTCGCTGTACAACGCATTCACCGGTCTGGCGGTGTCCTTCGAGGGCTACGTGCTGGGCAACGAGGCCTTGATCATCGCCGGCATGATGGTCGGCGCGGCGGGCATCCTGCTGACCCGCCTGATGGCCAAGGCGATGAACCGGCCGATCCGCAACGTGCTGTTCTCCAATTTCGGTGGCGGTGCAGGCGGAGAGGCACAGGCGATCACCGGCGCGCAGAAGCCGATCGAGGCGGCCGATGTGGCGGCAATGATGGCCTTCGCCGAGCGCGTGGTGATCGTGCCCGGTTACGGCATGGCCGTGGCCCAGGCCCAGCACAAGATCTGGGAACTGGCACAGCGGTTGGGGCAGCGCGGGGTCAAGGTGAAGTTCGCCATCCATCCGGTCGCCGGGCGCATGCCCGGGCACATGAACGTGCTGCTGGCCGAGGCCGGTGTGCCGTACGACCTGATCGCCGACATGGACGACATCAATCCCGAGTTCACCAGCACCGATGTGGTGCTGGTGATCGGCGCCAACGACGTGGTCAATCCGGTCGCACGTACCGATCCGGCCAGTCCGATCTACGGCATGCCGGTGCTGGACGTGATCAACGCACGCAACGTGGTGGTGATCAAGCGCGGTCGCGGGACCGGCTTTGCCGGGATCGAGAATGCGCTGTTCTACGCCGACAACACGCGCATGCTGTACGGGGACGGCGCTGAGGCGGCGGCGTCGCTGGTCAGCGAGCTGAAGGCGCTCGACGGCGGTCATTGAGCCGTACCGGCAGCGCGGGGCATGGCCGGGCGCCTGCTGCGAGGGCCGCTGCGCTCGCCGGGCATGGCCCGGCGCTACCCGAATCAGGTGCGATCAGCGCGCCAGCCAGGCGCCGACGGCCACGCCGATCGCCAGCCACAGCCATTCCATCGCGCCATTGGCCAGGTTGATCAGCGTCCAGGCCAGATGCGGGCCCATGCGCAGCGAGGCGTCCCAGGGGTTGAGCCCCATCGAGCCGCCCATCCAGGCGCTGGCGATCGCCCAGTTCGCCACCGCCGCCACCAGCAGCGTGCCGGCCACCACCAGGGCCACGCGAAGACGGCCGGGACCGAGTGTGCCCAGACGCAGCATGAACACCAGTTCCAGAGCGGTCAGCACTGCCATCCAGCCGACCTGGCGGCCGGTCATCAGGGCCAGCAGCATCCAGGCGAGGGGAGCAACAACCAGGCCCAGCAGCAGCATGAAGGGCCAGAGCCAGGTCACGGTCCTGGCACGCGCGGCATTGGAGGACATCGAAGCTTCCTGAAAGTCACCCACAGGATACTGTGGTTTGCCGCGGTGCACCGGCGGGCGCAGGACGGCTGGGCTAGAATGCCGTCTTGCGTGGCCATGGCCACGGCCCCATATCGGTCCCCATGTATTCCCGTAGCAGCGAACCTGTCCACTTCGAACGCGATTGCGAGGCCGTGATGGTCCCGCAGGGCGACACCGTGACCCTGCCCGCCGGCAGCTATGGGTACATCACCCAGGCGCTGGGCGGCAGCTATTCGGTATTCGTCGAAGGCAACCTGTTCCGCATCGCCGGCAAGGATGGCGACGCCATCGGCAAGGAAGCACCCGCTCCGCTGGAACTGCCGGCCGACGCCACCGACGAACAGGTGGAGCAACTGGTATGGCAGCAGCTTCGCACCTGCTTCGATCCGGAAATTCCGGTGAACATCGTCGAACTGGGCCTCGTCTACGAGGTCGAGATCAAGCATCTGGACGAGGGCCAGCGCGAGATCGACGTGAAGATGACCCTGACCGCGCCCGCATGCGGCATGGGTGACATCCTGGTCGACGACGTGCGCAGCAAGCTGGAAATGATCCCGACCGTGGCCGAGGCCGACGTCGAGCTGGTGTTCGATCCGCCATGGAACCAGCACATGATGTCCGAGGCGGCCCGTCTCGAGACCGGCATGCTTTGACCCAGGGCCCGCAGTGACGCGGGCCCGGCACTACCCGCAACCAGAACAGGAATCCTCCGGTGTCCCAGTCCATCCCCAGCTTCGCCGTCACCCGTTCGGACCACCCGCGCAGCGCTGAAGAGCGCGCCACGATCCTGGAGAAGCCGGGTTTCGGCCTGCACTTCACCGACCACATGGTGGAAGTGCGGTGGGACAAGGACACCGGCTGGCACAACGCCAACGTGCGTGCCTATGGCCCGTTGCAGCTGGACCCGGCAGCGGCCGTGCTGCATTACGGCCAGGAGATCTTCGAAGGCATCAAGGCCTACCGTCATGCCGACGGCTCGATCTGGACCTTCCGTCCGGACGCCAACGGCCGTCGCCTGCAGCGCTCGGCACAGCGCCTGGCGCTGCCGGAACTGCCGGTGGAGATCTTCGTCGAGTCGCTGAAACAGCTGATCGCCGTGGACAGCGCCTGGGTGCCGTCGGCGGATGAGTCCAGCCTGTACTTCCGCCCGTTCATGATTGGCGACGAGGCCTTCCTCGGCGTGCGTGGCGCGCACAAGGCCGGCTATTACGTCATCGCCAGCCCGGCCGGTCCGTACTTCGCCAAGGGCGTGGCACCGGTGTCGATCTGGCTGTCCACCGAATATGCGCGTGCGGCCAAGGGCGGCACCGGCGCGGCCAAGTGCGGTGGCAATTACGCCGCCTCGCTGCTGCCGCAGCAGAAGGCCCAGGCGCAGGGCTGCTCGCAGGTGCTGTTCCTCGACCCGGTCGAGGGCAAGTACCTGGAGGAACTGGGCGGCATGAACGTCTTCCTGGTCTACAAGGACGGCACCCTGGTCACGCCGCAGCTGTCGGGCAGCATCCTGGAAGGCATCACCCGCGAGAGCATCCTGCAGCTGGCCCGCGACCGCGGCATGAAGGTCGAGGAGCGCAAGGTCAGCATCGACGAGTGGAAGGATGGCGTTGCATCCGGTGCGATCAGCGAGGTGTTCGCCTGCGGCACCGCTGCGGTGGTGACCCCGATCGGCCAGCTCAAGGGCGAAGGCTTCTCGGTGGGCGACCTCAACGCGCCGGCCGGCGAAGTGACCATGTCGCTGCGCAAGGAACTGACCGACATCCAGTACGGCCGCCTCCCGGACCGTCACAACTGGCTGGTCAGGCTGGGCTGATCCTCCCGCCAGGCTGTAGCGCCGGGCCCATGCCCGGCGGCGCTGTTCCCCGAAGGCCCGTCCCCGCGACGGGCCTTCGTCGTTTACAGGGAAGGCCGGCCGCCGATGTCGGCAAAGTCATCGGTGGACAGGACATCTGCCCAGTCAGGTTCGTGCGCGTGGCGCGAAAGTTCCTTCATCTTCACAAACCCTCGACCCGGAAAGTCTCAGATCGAACATTTCATGTTCCTGAAAAGACACTGAAAATATTGTGGTGTCCGGTTTGGGCCATTAGCGTCATCGGCACGGCGGATCGTAAGGGGGATCCGCTGGCTCGCCGGACTCCGGACCTCGCCAACGCAAGCCAGCCCATGGTTCGGGCCGGTGTTTCTGCCGATTCCGGCATTCACACCACTAGAAAGGGAAATACGATGTCCCAGGTAACGCAACCGCGTGTGCGTCGAGTGTGGGTGGTCCTTGGTGCTTCCGTTCTTTCATCGCTGCTGCTGGCCACGCCTGCGCTGGCCGGTGATGTCCAGCTCAGCGGGCTGCAGTCCGCGCCGACGCACCAGCGTTTCATCGTCAAGTATCGCGACGGCAGTGCGCCGGTGGCCAACACCACCGCCCTGGCATCGTCGCTGAAGACAGCGGCTGCGGGCCTTGCCAGCAGCCAGGGCCGCGCGCTGGGCCTGCAGCAGGTCCGCAAGCTGGCCGTCGGCCCAACCCTGGTCAGGACCGATCGTCCGCTGGACCAGGCCGAATCCGAACTGCTGATGCGCAAGCTCGCCGCCGACCCCAACGTCGAATACGTGGAAGTCGACCAGATCATGCGCGCGACGCTGACGCCGAACGACACCCGCTTCAGCGAACAGTGGGGGTTCGGTACGTCCAACGCCTCGATCAACGTGCGCCCGGCCTGGGACAAGGCCACCGGCACCGGCGTGGTCGTCGCGGTGATCGACACCGGCATCACCAACCACCCCGATCTGAACGCCAACATCCTGCCCGGCTATGACTTCATCAGCGACGCGGCAATGGCACGCGACGGCGGTGGCCGCGACAGCAATCCCAACGACGAGGGTGACTGGTACGCCGCCAACGAATGTGGCGCAGGCTACCCGGCCTCCAACTCCAGCTGGCACGGCACCCACGTTGCCGGCACCGTGGCAGCGGTGACCAACAACAGCACCGGCGTGGCGGGTACTGCCTTCAATGCCAAGGTCGTGCCGGTGCGCGTGCTCGGCAAGTGCGGTGGCTACACCTCCGACATCGCCGACGCCATCGTGTGGGCCTCCGGCGGCAGTGTCAGCGGCGTGCCGGCCAATGCCAATCCGGCCGAGGTCATCAACCTCTCGCTGGGTGGTGGCGGCAGCTGCTCGACCACCTACCAGAACGCGATCAACGGCGCCGTCGGCCGTGGCACCACGGTGGTGGTGGCCGCAGGCAACAGCAACACCAACGTGTCTTCATCGGTACCGGCCAACTGCCCGAACGTGATCGCGGTGGCGGCCACCACGTCGGCGGGCGCACGTGCCAGCTTCTCCAACTACGGCACGGGCATCGACATCTCCGCGCCGGGCCAGGGCATCCTGTCCACTCTCAACACCGGCACCACCACGCCGGGCAGCGCCAGCTATGCCTCGTACAACGGCACCTCGATGGCAGCACCGCACGTGGCCGGCGTGGTCGCGCTGATGCAGTCGGTCGCACCGAGCCCGCTGAGCCCGGCCCAGGTGGAAAGCATCATCAAGAGCACCGCTCGGCCGCTGCCGGGTGCCTGTTCGGGTGGCTGTGGCGCCGGCATCATCGACGCCGATGCTGCAGTGGCGGCAGCGATCAATGGCGGTGGCAACCCGAACCCGGGCGGCACCGTGCTGCAGAACAACGTACCGGTGAGCGGACTGGGTGCCGCATCGGGCGCTTCGCTGAACTACACCGTCAATGTCCCGTCCGGCAGCAGCCAGCTGCGGGTGACGATCAGCGGCGGCAGCGGTGATGCCGACCTGTACCTGCGGCAGGGCAGCGCGCCGACCGATACCGCCTACACGTGCCGTCCGTACCTGAGCGGCAACAGCGAAACCTGCACGGTCAACAGCCCCGCTGCCGGTACCTGGTACGTACGGGTGAAGGCCTACAGCACCTTCTCGGGCGTGACCCTCAACGCCCAGTACTGAGCCCAAGACCCTCTCCTGGGGCACGCCCTGGCTTCGGCCGGGGCGTTTTTGCATGGGGCCGCGCGGTGGTGCGTGCCGCCGCGTCGTGGTGGGTGCCGACCTTGGTCGGCACTCCGTTCCTCAAACCGATTCGAAGCGGTTTGCGGCAACGTTCTTGCGCACGTGCTGCGGGTCGAAAATCCGCCCGTTCATCGCGATGTAGACGCCGGCCGGCAGCGACTGTACCGCGCCGATCGCGCAGCCGATGTTGAACTCCGCGTCCGAACCGCGGAAACGTGCCGGACTGAGCGCGCCGGTCATCACGATGGTCTTGTCCGCGATCGTCGCCAGCACCTTGCCGGTCTGCACCATCGAATCGGTGCCATGGGTCACCAGCACATGCCGGGTCGGCTGCGCCGCGATGGTGGCCCGGATCAGCTCGCGGTCCTCATCGTTGATGTGCAGCGAGTCCTTGCGCAGGATCGGAATCACGTTGAAGCGGAACGTCACCCCCAGCTCGCGCAGGATCATGCCGATCTGCGGATCGCCGATCTGGTAGTCCGACTTGTCGTCGAAGTAGATCTTGTCGATCGTGCCACCGGTGGTGACGACCAGGAGCTCTTCCATCATGTGCATGCGCGAAACCAGGACAGGTGCAGCGGCGCGGGGCCGGGAACGCAGATGATACGGCCCGGGAGGCGCAGCGTCAGCGTCGCCTGCCGAAGCGCGCACGCAGGCCCGGCAGGCTGGCGGCGAAGATCACGGTCAGTGCCAGGGCAATCTCGAGCAAGGCCAGCCAGCGCGTTTCCGGGTGGCTCCAGGCGCTCATCACGCCATGGCTGAACCAGCCCAGCGCCAGCACGGAGGCCCAGAACCCTGCCTTGCGCCAGCCCAGGCGCAGGGCGATGGCCAGTGCAAGCGGTGGGGCGGTGAACACCAGCTGGGTGGCCAGCCAGTGCTTGTCGTTGATGAACCAGCCTGCAAACAGCGCGGCCAGACCCATCAGGGCCAGCAGCAGAACCGTACGCGGCGCGGCGTTCATCGGGCCAGCCGCTGCGCGATATCGGCGACGCGACGGCCCAGCGCCCGCGCCAGCACCGCCTCATCATCGGTCGGCTGCGGGTCGTCGGCCGCTCCCGCCACATGGCTGGCGCCGTAGGGCGTGCCGCCGCTGGTGGTGTGGCTCAAACCCGGTTCGGTGAACGGAATGCCGACGATCAGGCAGCCGTGATGCAGCAACGGCACCTGCATGGTCAGCAGGGTCGATTCCTGCCCGCCGTGCATTGATGCGGTCGAGGTGAACACGCCGGCGGGCTTGCCCGCAAGCGTGCCATTGACCCATTCAGCACCGAGTCCATCGAGGAAGTGCTTGACCGGCGCGGCCATGTTGCCGAACCGCGTCGGACTGCCCAGCAGCAGCCCCTGGCAGTCGGCCAGATCCTGCACGCTCACGTAGGGGGCGCCATCGTCGGGCACCGGCGGCTGTGCGGTCTGGGTCACGGCCGCCACCGGCGGCACCGTGCGCAGCCGCGCCACCATTCCCGGCACCTCGCCGATTCCCCGCGCGATCTGGCGCGCCAGCCGTGCCACCGAGCCACCGCGGCTGTAGTAAAGCACCAGGATCTCGCCCATCGTGCCCAGGTCTCCTCATCGTGTGGACGCCAGTATGGCTATCCTGCGTGCATTCCGCATCGGGTACCCTTGCGCCGATGGAACCTCTGGATACGCTCAACCTATGGATGGAACGCGCGCGCGATCGTGCGCGTGCCGCCAGCTTCGGCCGCTTCCTGTGGCACCGCTTTCTCGATGACCGCCTGTTCCAGGCGGCCGCCGCACTGGCCTACACCACGGTATTCGCCCTGGTTCCGCTGGCGATCGTGGTGTTCGGCGTGCTTTCGGCCTTCCCGGTCTTCGACCGCTGGAGCGACCAGCTCAGCGACTATGTCTTCTCCAACTTCGTGCCCAATGCCGCACGCGCCGCCGAAGGCTACCTGCGGCAGTTCTCGGCCAGCGCTGGCCAGCTCACCGCGGCCGGCTTCATCGCCCTGGTCGTCTCGCTGCTGATCACCCTCAACAGCGTGGAAGAGACGTTCAACAAGATCTGGCGGGTCGGATCGACCCGGCCCAAGCTGACCCGCTTCCTGGTCTACTGGACCGTGCTGACCCTGGGCGCGATGCTTGCCGCCGCCTCGCTGGCAGTGTCGGCACGGGTACTGGCAATGCCGCTGTTCGGGACCCAGGAGGGGCGCTGGCTGGCCGACCTGTCGCTGCGGCTGGCACCGGTGCTGATCGAATTCGTCTGCATCAGCCTGATGTTCCGGGTCGTGCCGCACCATACGGTGAAATGGCGGCACGCCGTCCCCGGCGCGATCCTGGCGGCGGTGATCCTGGAGCTGGTGAAGTGGGGCATCGGTGCCTACCTGGGCAGTTTCCAGTCCTACCAGAAGCTCTATGGCACGGTCGCGTTCGTGCCGATCCTGCTGCTGTGGATCTATCTGTGCTGGGTGGCGGTGCTGCTTGGCGCATCGCTGGCATCGTCGATGGCGGCGTTCCGCTACCAGCCGGTCGAGCTGCGCCTGCCGCAGGGCTATGAATTCTATGGGCTGCTGCGCCTGCTCGGCCGCTTCCACCAAGCACGTGCCCGGGGCAGGGGGCTGGCTGATGACGAGATCCTGCGGCTGGAGCCGATGCTGACCGACTCGCTGCTGCAGGACCTGGCCTGCAAACTGGAGGCCATCGGCCTGCTGCGCCGCGACGAGCGGGGTGAATGGCTGCTCGCGCGCGACCTGGACCAGGTCAGCCTGGCCGATCTGTACGAATGCACCCAACTGCGCATCCCGGTGGCGGAGCAGCATCTGCCCTACCGCGAAGACAGCCTGGGCCAGGCCGCGCTGGCGGCGCTGGATGAACTGCGCCTGCCTCTGCGTGAGCGCCTCAAGCGTCGCGTCAGCGATATCTATCCCGATTCCGGAGACACCCCATGACCCGCACGACTCCGCTGCTGCTGGCAGTTCCATTGGCCGTGGCGCTTGCCCTGGCGGCCTGCAAGCCTGCGCAGGACGCGACCCCGGCCAGCAGCCAGCCACCGGCCCAGGCTCCCGCACCGGCGGCACCGCCTGCGGCCGAGGACACGCCGGCCGAGCGTGTCACGGCCGAGTTCCCCACGTTGAAGATGAAGGCCGTCGATGGCAGCGAGTACGACCTGGCGGCCCATCGGGGCAAGTGGGTGGTGGTGAATTTCTGGGCCACGTGGTGCGCACCATGCCGCAAGGAGATGCCGGAGTTGTCCGCGCTGCACGCCATGCGCAGCAACATCGAAGTGGTCGGCCTGGCCTATGAGGACATCGAGGTGCCGGAGATGCAGTCGTTCCTGACCAAGCATCCGGTGACCTATCCGATCGTGATCGTCGATCCGTTCGATCCGCCGGCGGACTTCGCTACGCCGCGGGGGCTGCCGCTGACGCATCTGATCGATCCGCAAGGGCGGTTGGCGCACAGCTTCCTAGGCCCGGTTACGGCGGCCGACATCGAGAAGCAGATCGCGGCTGCGAAGTAGTGGGTGTGCCGGCAGGGCCTGCGGCCCTGCACCCGCTACGCGCAACAGCAACAGCAGACATACCGTGGGGTGGCGGGGCGGTGTCGGAGTGCGGGGACGCCGCAAGTACGTCCCTGTAGGCTTGGCAGCCGCATCCATGCGGCTGACACCCCGCACTCCGACACCGCCCCACCTCTGACAAATATCTGCAATCTGATAGATCGACGCCATGCGTGGATCTACTGAAGCTCGCAGGAAACTGTCGAAGGCGGGGTGGGTCCCGTTGCGGGGGTGTGCCCCGCCGGGGAGGCCCCGCCCCACCCCCCAGGTGGGGGGCGCCCCCCCCCCCCCCCCCCCCCCCCCCCCCCCCGCCATCCCTCAGGAAACCTGCTTCTGCTTCTGCCGTTGCTCGTAGCGGGTGCAGGGCCGCAGGCCCTGCAGACAATCCCTACTCCTCGACCGGGAAGTCCTCGATCGGCTTCAGCACATCGTAGTGCTCGCGATGCAGCTTGCCCTTCAGCTTCGGCAGCTCCGGCAGAGGCGCGTCCACGCGGGTGTCGGGCAACCGGTCAAGCAGGTTGCGTACCAGGGTCAGCCTGCCCAGCCGCTGATCGTTGAAGTCCACCAGGGTCCACGGCGCACCTTCGCGATGGGTGGCACGCAGCATGGCCTCCCGTGCTTCGGTATAGGCGCTGTACTTGCTGCGCGATTTCAGGTCGACCGGTGACAGCTTCCAGCCCTTGAGGGGATCGATATGGCGCTCGGCGAAGCGCTTCTCCTGCTGCTCCTGGTCCACGCACAGCCAGTACTTGAACAACAGGATGCCGTCATCCACCAGCAGCTGCTCGAACACCGGGGCCTGGCGCAGGAACTGCTGGTACTCGCTCTCGCTGCAGTAGCCCATGACCCGCTCGACACCTGCGCGGTTGTACCAGCTTCGATCCATCAGCACGATCTCACCCGCCGCCGGAAGGTGCCCGACGTAGCGCTGGAAGTACCACTGTGTCGCCTCGCGGTCGGTCGGCTTGGGCAGCGCCACCACCCGGCATTGGCGCGGATTGAGGTGCTGGCTGATGGCCTGGATCGCGCCGCCCTTGCCGGCGGTGTCGCGGCCTTCGAACAGCACCAGCAACCGCTGCCCGCTGTGCTGCACCCAGCGGGCCATCGCGGTCAGTTCCAGCTGCAACGGCAGCAGCAGTTCGTCGTAGTCCTTGCGTTTGAGCTTGCCCATCGTCATGCCGCGCGGAAAGGAGGGCCCAGCCTAGCGCAGCGGTTGCTCAGGCGCCGTCGACGCCCTGCCAGCCCTGCTCGTGCGCCAGCTGCTGCAGCAGTGCCGAAAGGTCGCGGGCGAAACCGGCCATGTCGAACACGCCGCTACGCGCGCGGGCCTGTGCCAGTTCGGCGCGCAGTGCGGCCAGCGCTGCCGGATCGTTGCCGAGCGCACGGGCGGTGGCGATGAACGCCGCATCGTCGGCAACGTTCATCCGTGCCAGGCCCAGGTGATGGTTGAGGCTGCCGGCCACGCGCGCGGCGAAGGTCTCGCCCGGGCAGGTGAGTACCGGACAGCCCGCCCACAGTGCGTCGGAGGCCGTGGTGTGCGCGTTGTACGGGTGTGTATCCAGGAACAGATCGGCCAGTTGATAGCGGGCCAGATACTGCGGATGCGGCAGCTTCGGCATGAACACCAGCCGCGCCGGGTCCAGACCCGCTGCCTGCGCCGCTGCCCGCAGGCGCGCATCGGCCTGGCCGGGGCCGGACAACAGCCATAGAACGCTGCCAGGCACCGCCGCCAGGACGGCGAACGCCCGCCCCATGCTGCGCGGGTTGAGCTTGTAGCTGTTGTTGAAGCAGCAGAACACCACGCCGTGTCCAGGCAGGCCGCACGCGGCGCGATCCGGTGCCGGCTCGAGCGCGCGGGTGTTGTCCGAGGGCTGGAACGCGCGCGGCAGGTACACCACGCGCTCGCTGTGGTGGGGCGCCAACGCCGCTGGCAGGACGAACGCATCGGCGATCACCGCATCCAGCCACGGTGCGCCGGATGTGCCGGGATAGGCCAGCCAGTTGAGTTGCAGCGGGGCAGGGCGCAGCGCCAGCACTTCCGGCGCGCCGCCACCGCCCCAGCCACGCAGGTCGAACAGCAGGTCGATGTCCTGTGCACGGATGGCGGCAGCGATGTCGGCATGGCGGCGCCCCGCCAGATCGTGCAGCCGGGTTGCCGCCTGCAGCCGCTGGCGGATGCGGCTGCCATCGTCCCGGTTCAGTGCGAACAGATGCAGCTGCAGTTCCGGGTGGCGGCCCAGCTGCTCGAACAGGGCAACGGTCAACAACCCGGTCGGATGTGCGCCGAAGCCGTTGGAGAGGAAGCCGATCCGCAGGGCTCCCTGCGTCCGTACCTTCACAGCGGGCATCGGCCGCACCGATGCGGCCACCGCTGCGGCGCGCGTGCGGGCGCAGGCCAGCTGCTCGGCGGCGCTGGCGTCTTCGCTGAGGAAGGCAAAGGGCTCGACCGCGCCCTGCCCGGTCGCGACCGCGCCGCGCACCTGCGCAGCCAGGGCCTCCACGTCCTGCCAGTCGCACAGGCGGCGTTGCCATGCCAGTCGCTGGGCGGCGATATAGGGTTCGTCGGGCATCAGCCCATGTGCACGCCGGTACGCGGCCGCCGCGCCCTCGGGGTCGCCGGCATCTTCCAGGGCATGGCCCAGCCACAGCGCGATGCCGGGATGCTCCGGAGCGCGCGCTGAAGCCTGTCCCAGCAGCGTCGCAGCGTCGGCGTGCGCACCGGCCATCCATGCCACGCGACCCAGCCGGGCCAGTGCTTCGGGATGGTCCGGCCGCAGCTGCAGTGCACGCCGCGCGGCCTGCTCGCCTGCGCCGATGTCGCCGGCTTCCAGTTCCAGATCGGCCAGCATCACCCAGGCGACGAAGTCACCGGGCTGGCGCGCGATCGCCTGCTGCAGTTGTTGCCGCTGCTGCCAGGCCGACATCGACGTCAGCCCGCCGACAGCTGGGCCAGGGCATCCACCTGGTGCTCGTGGCTGAGGCGCTGCAGCAGCGGGTCCAGATCGCCGGCGAGGATGTTGGGCAGGTCATACAGGGTCAGGCCTTCCACACGATGATCGGTGATCCGCCCCTGCGGGAAATTGTAGGTGCGGATGCGCTGGCTGCGATCGCCACTGCCGACCTGCAGGCGACGCGATTCGGCCTGCGCGGCGTCCTGGCGCTGGCGCTCGGCGTCGAGCAGCTGCGCCTTCAGGCGTTTCATCGCCTTGTCGCGGTTCGCGTGCTGGCTGCGTTCGGTCTGGCATTCCACCACCACGCCGGTCGGCACGTGGGTGATGCGGATGGCCGACTCGGTCTTGTTGACGTGCTGGCCACCGGCACCGGATGAGCGGAAGGTGTCGACCTTCAGGTCGGCGGGGTTGATGACGATGTCATCGACTTCGTCCGCTTCCGGAATGATCGCCACGGTGGCCGCCGAGGTGTGGATGCGGCCCTGCGATTCGGTGGCGGGCACGCGCTGCACGCGATGCGTGCCGGATTCGAATTTCAGCCGCGAGAAGGCGCCACGGCCGACCACGCGCGCCACCACTTCCTTGTAGCCGCCGTGCTCGCCGGGGTTGTCGGACTCGATCTCGACTTTCCAGCCCTGGCGCTCGGCATAGCGCGCGTACATGCGGAACAGGTCGCCGGCGAAGATCGCTGCTTCGTCGCCACCGGTACCGGCGCGGACTTCCAGGAACAGATTGCCCTCGTCACGTGGGTCGCGGGGCACCAGCAGCAAGGCCAGCTCCTGCTCCAGTTCCTGCAGGCGCGCCTGGGCCGAGGCGATTTCCTCATCGGCCAGCTCGCGCAGGTCCGGATCGGCGCGCATGCCCTCGGCGGCGGCCAGGTCGGCCTTGGCGCGCGCCTCGTCGGCCAGTGCGGTGGCGACCGGTTCAAGTTGGGCGAATTCGCGCGAAAGGTCGCGGAAACGGGTGTTGTCGGCGACCACGTCGGGTTCGGCGAGCAGGCGTTCCAGTTCTTCGCGGCGCTCGGCCAGCGCTTCCAGCTTACGGCGCAGGGTCGGCGTCATCGGTTCTCACGGGTGGGTGGCGGTAACCCGGCGTGGCCGGGAACAGGCGCTCGGCGGCGCGGGTCAGGTCGGCATCGCCGCTCAGCGCGGCCGCGCGCAAGGCAGCGGTCGGGGGGTGCAGGAGCCGGTTGGTCAGGCCGTGGGCCAGCAGTTCCATGACCTCTTCGGCCGGCTTGCCGTTGGCCAGCTGCTGACGGGCACGTTCGAGCAGCTCGGCGCGGGTGGCGTCGCCGAAGGCACGCAGTTGCCGCAGCGGCGCGTGGTGGGCGCCGGCCTGCAGGGTCTCGACGAAGCGCGATACCTGCAGGTCGATGATCGCTTCGGCTTCGGCGGCGGCCTCGCGGCGGCCGCGTCGATTGTCCTCCACCGCGCGTTCCAGATCGTCCACGGTGTATAGGAAGGCATCGTTGAGCGTGCCGACCTCAGCCTCGATGTCGCGTGGCACGGCCAGATCGAACAGCAGCATCGGCTTGTGCCGGCGTGCACGCAGTGCATTGGCCACGGTCTCGCGGCGGATCACCGGTTCGCGTGCGGCGGTGGCCGAGAACACGATGTCGGCCTCGGCCAGATGGCGTTCAAGCTCGGTCAGCGGCAGGGCCACGCCGCCATGACGGCTGGCCAGTTCCTGCGCATGGGCGAGCGTGCGGTTGGCGATCAGCAGCCGCCGCACCTTGCCTTCGCTGAGGTGGCGGGCGGCCAGCTCGATGGTTTCCCCCGCACCGACCAGCAGCACGGTGGAATCATCCAGGCGGGCAAAGGCATTCTGCGCCAGGCGCACCGCGGCCGAGGCGACCGACACCGGGTTGGCGCCGACCTGGGTATCGGTGCGCGCACGCTTGGCCACGGAGAACGTCTGCTGGAACAGCCGGTCCAGGCGCTGGCCAAGCAGACCGTGGTCGCGCGCGGTCGACCAGGCATCCTTCACCTGGCCCAGGATCTGCGGTTCACCCAGCACCATCGAGTCCAGGCCCGTCGCGACCCGGAACAGGTGGCGCACGGCGTCGGCATCAGCATGCTGGTACAGGTAGCCCTGCAGGTCGCCGGCCTGGCCGCGCAGCCACTGGTCCAGCGCCTGCGCCGAATCGGCCACCGCGTACAGTTCCGTGCGGTTGCAGGTGGACAGCAGCACCGCCTCGGCGATCTGCGGGGTGTCGCGCAGCGAACCGAGCGCGCGCGGCAAGGCATCGCCGGCGAAGGCCGCGCGCTCGCGCAGTTCCACCGGCGCGGTCTGGTGATTCAGTCCGAGCACCCACAGGGTCATTGTTCAGTTGCTTGCGATAAGCTGCTGGCCATTGGACGACATTTTAAGGCCCCGATGCCGACGATGCCCGCATTGATTCGCATCCCCAGTGTTCTGCTGCTGTCCCTGGCGTGCAGCCAGGCCCTGTCGGCGGCGCCCGCCAAGCCCCCGGCGCGGGGCGCCGCCACCGAGGAACTGGCACTGGAGCCGGTGATGGCCGGCGAGTTCGCCCTGCAGGCCGGCAAGCTGGCCGAGGCGGCGCGCTGGTACCTGCAGGCCGCCCAGCGCAGCGACGGCGATGCCGGCCTGGCCGAGCGCGCGACCCGTATTTCCATGCTGGCCAACGACGATACCAGCGCCGCCCAGGGCCTGGCCCTGTGGCAGCAGCGCGCGCCACGGTCGCTGGCCATGCGCAGCGCGGCCGGCGCGCTGGCGATGCGCCAGGGCGACGTGAAGGCGGCCCGCAGCGAGCTGCAGAGCCTGCTGCAGGACAGCGATGACCGCGGCTGGAAGTTTGCCCTGGCCGCGCTGATCGGCGGTGGACGCGATCCGGCCGTGCCGGCGCAGGTGCTGGGCGAGCTGGTCGATGCCAACGCCATCCCGCCGAAGATCGAGGCCTGGCAGGAATTCGGCCGCCTGGCGCTGCGGATGGAAAAGCCGGAGCTGGCACGGCGCATGATCGATGAGGTGGTCAAGCGCTTCCCGGAAGAGCCGCGCGTGGCGTTGCTGCGCGCCAGCCAGCTGCAGCAGGCGGGGCAGACCGATCGCGCGCTGGCGCTGCTGCGCGAGGTCGAACCGAAGACCCGCCAGGATCCGGAACTGCGCAACGCGGTGGCCATTGCCTACGACAGCCTGAACCAGCCGGCCGCCGCCGAGCGGGTGCTGGCGGTAGGGCCGCAGGACGTGCAGACCTGGGGAATGCGGGCGTCGCTGCTGGCCAAGCAGGGAGACAAGGCGGCCCTTTCCAACCTGTACAGCGAGCTGTCGCGGCAGGCCGCCAAACCGGACCCGGCGCAGCGCCTGCTGCTGGGCAAGATCGCGGAGTATCTCAAGCGTTATCCGGAAGCGGTGCAGTGGTATCACAGCGTGCCGGGCGGCGATGAACTGAGCGAGGCCCGCCTGCGGGCGGCGAGCGCACAGGCGCTTGCCGGGCGCCAGAGCCTGGCGCTGGACGAGGTACACGCGATCCAGTCCGATGCAGGCGTGGACGACGAGGTGCGCCGCGACGCCTATCTGCTGGAAGCGGAACTGCGGCAGCGCGCCAGCGACGATGCAGGTGAACTGGATGCGCTGGCCCGCGGTCTGGCCGCTTACCCGGACGAGAATGCACTGCTGTACGCGCGTGCGTTGGCCTGGGAACGCCGTGATGATATTGCCCGTGCCGAGGCCGACCTGCGCAAGATCCTGATCACCGAGCCGGAGAACGTGCCGGCGCTGAATGCGCTGGGCTACACCCTGGCCGATCGCACCGGTCGCTACCAGGAGGCGCTGGAACTGATCGACCGTGCCCGAGTGGCCGAGCCGGACAATGCCGCCATCGTCGACAGCTATGGCTGGGTGCTGTATCGCCTGGGCCGCAACGAAGAGGCGCTGGTGCAGCTGCGTCGTGCGTGGACCCTGGCCAAGGATCCGGAGATCGCCGCACACGTCGGCGAAGTGCTGTGGGTGCTCGGCCGGCATGACGAGGCCCGCCACTTCTTCGAGGAAGCGGCCAGGCTCGACCCCGACAACCGCGCGCTGCAGCGTGCCCGCGAGAAATTCAATCCATGAGTGTTTCCCTTTTCCGGCCGCTGCTGTTGGCAGTGGCGACCGTCGCCATGACCGCCTGTACGTCGCTGGGCACCCAGAAGACACCAGCGCCGGCCGTGGTCGAGACCGTGTCGGCGGAAGCGGCACAGGCCGAAGCCGCGCGGGTGGCGGCGCTGCAGGCGCAGCCGGAGTGGTCCTTCCAGGGCCGGGTAGCGGTCAGCAAGGGCAAGGACGGTGGCAGTGGACGCATCGACTGGCAGCAGGCCGGGCGGCGCTACGTGATCGAGCTCAGTGCACCCGTGACCCGTCAGAGCTGGAAGCTGACCGGCGACAGCCAGCATGGAGGCGGTCGCCTGGAGGGACTGGCCGGCGGCCCGCGTGAAGGCGAGGACGCGCAGCAGCTGCTGCTGGAGGCCACGGGCTGGGAAATCCCGGTCAACTCCCTGCCCGAGTGGGTGCGTGGGCTGGCGGTTGCCGATCCCGCCGGCGCGGGCAAGGTCGAGCGTGATGGCGAAGGTCGCCCGCGCCGCATGGAGCAGATGGGCTGGCAGATCCAGTACCTGGACTGGTACCCCGCCGAGGCCGGGCGCCCGTCCCTGCCGCGCCGGATCGAAGCCAGTAGCGGAGACGCCAAGGTTCGCCTGCTGGTGGACCAGTGGGGGCAGGGCGCGCCATGAGCGCGGGTGCGGAGGATGCGGGCTGGTCCTGGTGGCCGGCCCCGGCCAAGCTGAACCTGTTCCTTCATATCACCGGCCGCCGCGCCGACGGCTATCACGAGCTGCAGACCGTGTTCCGCCTGCTGGATTGGGGGGACCGCATCGGCCTGCGCCTGCGTGAAGACGGCCAGGTACGTCGGCAGGGTGAGGGATTGCCGGGTGTGGACGAGGCCGACGATTTGGCCGTACGTGCTGCCCGCATGCTGAAAGAGGTCGCCAACATCGACCAAGGTGTCGACATCATCGTCGAAAAGCATATTTCGGCCGGTGGTGGGTTCGGCGGTGGGTCATCCGACGCTGCCACCGTGCTGGTGGCGCTGAACCGGCTCTGGAACGCCGCTCTGGACGAGGACGCGTTGGCCGCGCTGGGCCTGCGCCTGGGCGCGGATGTGCCGGTGTTCGTGCGTGGCCGTAACGCCTGGGCCGAAGGTGTGGGAGAGCGGCTGCAGCCGATCACCCTGGCACCGGCTTGGTATGTGGTGGTCGAGCCCGGCGTTCATGTTCCGACCCCGGTCCTGTTCGCAGCCCCGGATTTGACGCGCGACAGCCCAGTGGCGAAAATAGACGACTTCGCTTCCGGGGCCTTGGTCGGGAACGCGTTCGAACCGGTGCTGCGCCGCCGCGAGCCTGCCGTCGAGGCAGCGCTTGCCGCGTTGAGCGACATCGGTACCGCGCGACTGACCGGTTCTGGAAGTGGTTGTTTCGTCGAATTCGCATCGCAGACTGCCGCACAGCAGGGGCGGGCGAAGTTGCCGAAGGAGTTGCGGGCCAGGGTGGCTGCGGGCGTTGCGCGTTCGCCGCTGCTGGATGCACTCGAGCAACACTGATTTCAAATGCAGGGGCGTCGCCAAGAGGCCCAAGGCACCAGGTTTTGATCCTGGCATTCGTAGGTTCGAATCCTACCGCCCCTGCCAATGCGGCTGTGTCCGCGCCTTCAGCGCATCATCCGCGCGGGACGTGGAAACAACCGCGGTGTTGTCAGCAGCAAGGGTCCGGCGTGGTCCTTGCCGCCACCGGATCCCCGCCACTCGTCCCCGCCCGAGACAATCATGATGCAAGAGTCCCCGAACCTGCTGGTCTTTTCCGGCAACGCCAACAAACGTCTGGCGCAGAACATCTGCAAGGAACTGGGGGTTCGCCCGGGCAAGGCGCTGGTCTCGCATTTCTCCGATGGAGAAGTGCAGGTGGAGATCGAAGAGAACGTCCGCAAGCAGGACGTGTTCGTGATCCAGCCGACCTGCGCGCCGAGCGCGGAAAACCTGATGGAACTGCTGGTGCTGATCGACGCGCTCAAGCGCGCATCGGTGAACAGCGTGACCGCCGTGGTGCCGTACTTCGGTTACTCGCGCCAGGATCGCCGCATGCGTTCCTCGCGTGTGCCGATCACCGCCAAGCTGGCGGCGAAGATGTTCAGCACCGCTGGCGCTGATCGCGTGCTGACGGTCGACCTGCACGCCGACCAGATCCAGGGTTTCTTTGATATTCCGGTCGACAACGTTTATGCCTCCCCGCTGCTGCTGGCCGACATCTGGCGCGCTTACGGCACGGAAAACCTGATCGTGGTGTCGCCGGACGTGGGCGGCGTGGTCCGCGCCCGTGCCGTGGCCAAGCGCCTGGATGATGCCGACCTGGCGATCATCGACAAGCGCCGTCCGCGTGCCAACGTCTCCACCGTGATGAACATCATCGGTGACGTCGAAGGCAAGACCTGCGTGATGGTCGATGACATCGTCGACACCGCCGGCACCCTGTGCGCCGCTGCCGCTGCCCTGAAGGCGCGCGGTGCGCTCAAGGTCGCCGCCTACTGCACCCACGCGGTGCTGTCGGGCCCGGCGGTGGACAACATCACCAATTCCCAGCTCGACGAGCTGGTGGTGACCGACACCATCCCGCTGAAGGACGCAGCGCGGGTGTGCAGCAAGATCCGCCAGCTGAGCGTGGCGGAAATGCTGGCCGAAACGATGCGCCGCATCGCCTTCGGCGAGTCGGTCAGCTCACTGTACGTCGACTGAGTTTTTCGTCCCTGCCGGCAACGGCAAGGACTTTCCCGGATGCTTCTGGTCGCGGAAGCATCTTCAATCGCCAAGCCGCAGGGCAAGGCAACAACCTGAGTAGTCGAAAATGTCGAAGACCCATGAAATCAAGGTCACCAAGCGTGAACTGCAGCGTAAGGGTGCGAGCCGCCGCCTGCGTCACGCCGGTGTGATCCCGGCCATCGTGTACGGCGGCAACGCCGAGCCGGTCGCCATCAGCCTGGACCACAACGAAATCTGGTTGGCACAGCAGAACGAGTGGTTCTATGCCTCGATCCTGGACCTGAACCTGGACGGCCAGGTGCAGAAGGTCCTGCTGCGTGACATGCAGCGCCATCCGTACAAGCAGCTGATCATGCACCTGGACTTCCAGCGCGTGAACGAGAACGAAGCCCTGACCGCTTCGGTCCCGCTGCACTTCATCAACGAAGACACCTCGCCGGCCGGCAAGGCTGCCGACGTCGTGGTCACCCACGAACTGAAGGAAGTGACCATCAGCTGCCTGCCGAAGGACCTGCCGGAGTCGATCGAAGTCGACCTGGCCGACCTGGCTGCTGGCGACGTGGTGTACCTGTCCAACATCAAGCTGCCGAAGGGCGTGGAAATCCCGGCCCTGGCGCTGGGCAAGGACCACGACGACGCGATCGTCACCGCCAAGCACGGCAAGGAAGACGCTGCCGACGCTGAAGAAGCACCGGCCGCCGAGTAATGCCCCCGCGGGGGGGGGGCCCCCCCCGCCCGCCCCCCCCCCCCCGATCCGTGTGGGGCCCCCCCCTGGGGGCCCCGCGGGGCGGGCCCCCGCGAGCGTAGCGGCGCCCCGCCCCGCCCACGACCTTTTGGCACACCGCTTGCAGCTTCCCGGGCAACGTTCCCGTGGGAGTGCATCGTGCGCAACCTGATTACCGACTACCTGGGCGTACATGCCCAGGCCATGCCGTTGCGCGAACAGCGGATGAAGCTGATCGCCAGCAATCTCGGCAATGCCGATACCCCCGGCTACAAGGCCCAGGACCTGGACTTCGACGCCGCCCTGCGCAGCGCACAGGGACAGGATGGCAACGGCCTGATGGCCACCACCCACGAGCAGCACTATGCGATCAACAACGGCCTGAATCCGTTCCAGATCGCGCGCGAGGGTGTCCAGCCCAGCCTTGACGGCAATACCGTCGATCCGGATGCAGAGCGCGCCGCCTACGGTCGCGCCGCGCTGGAGTACCGCGCATCGCTCAGCTTCGTCGAGAGCAAGGTCCGTTCCATGCTGACCGCGATCACGGGGCAATAAGCCATGAGCAACCTGCCGATCTTCGACATCGCCGGCTCCGCGCTGCAGGCGCAGTCGGTGCGCATGAGCACCATCGCCTCCAACCTGTCCAACGCCGACACCGTTGCCGGCTCGGCCGAGGCCGTCTACAAGCCGCTGGAGCCGATCTTCCAGGCGGTCACGAGCAAGGACGACCCGAACATCACCTCGGTGCAGGTGAAGGAAATCACCCGCAGCGAGGCGGCGCCGATCAAGCGCTACGAGCCCGGCCACCCGCTTGCCGACGCCGACGGTTACATCTACCAGCCCGACGTCGATCCTGTCGCGCAGATGGTCAATCTGATCTCGACCTCACGCAACTACCAGGCCGGCGTGGAGATGTTGACCACCGCCAAGGAACTGGCCCTGGCCACCCTGACCATGGGCCGCTGAGGCCCGCAGTACCGGATACCGCCATGACCACTGCCGTCAACAACCAGACCAGCCAGGACGTCTACTCCGCACTGGGCCTGAATGCTCCCAACAGCAACGCCACCAAGAAGAAGAACACCCTGGACCAGGCCGACTTCCTGCGCCTGATGACCGAGCAGCTGCAGCACCAGGACCCGCTCAAGCCCATGGACAACACGCAGATGGTCGCGCAGATGGCGCAGATGTCGACCGTGCAGGGCATCACCGATCTGAACACCACGGTGCAGGGCTTCCAGCAGTCGATGGCCAGCGACCAGGTGCTGCGTGGCGCCGCGCTGGTGGGGCACCAGGTGCTGGTGCCGTCCGAGAAGCTGGTGCTGGAGAACGAAGGCAGCGTCGAGGGCACGGTGGCCGCGCCCGGCGCCGGCATCATCACCGTGGACATCACCGATGCCAACGGTGCCAAGGTCACCTCGATCAGCGTCGAGGCCAAGGCCGCGGGCGAAACCGCATTCCAGTGGGATGGCAAGGATGCCGCCGGCAACCGCATGGAGCCGGGCAAGTACAGCGTGGTCGCCAACCATGTCGATACCGCTGGCAAGAGCACCAAGCTGTCCACCTATGTGCAGGCACCGGTGGAAAGCGTGACCGTCGGTTCCGATGGCCTGTACCTGAACCTCAAGGGCCTGGGCACGGCCCCGATCGACTACGTGCTCCGCGTCAGCTGAGCCGCCTACCCGCATCTACCAGGAGCATCCCATGGGCTTCAATGTCTCGCTGTCCGGCATCAATGCCGCCAACTCCGACCTGAGCGTCACCGCCAACAACGTCGCCAACGTCAACACCACCGGCTTCAAGCAGTCGCGCGCCGAGTTCGCCGACCTGTTCGCCGCCACCAGCTACGGCCTGTCGAAGAACGCGGTCGGCTCGGGCGTGCGCGTCTCCAACGTGGCCCAGCAGTTCATCCAGGGCAACAACGAGCAGACCGGCCGCAGCCTGGACATGGCGATTTCCGGTGAGGGCTTCTTCACCATGAACATGAACGGCCAGCGGGTGTACTCGCGTGCCGGCAACTTCCAGACCGATGCCGCAGGCTACGTGACCAACCCGCAGGGCGCGCGCCTGCAGGTGTTCGCGCCCAACGCCGACGGCACCAACTTCGACGCCGGTCGCATGATCGACCTGCAGCTGCTGACCACCGACAGCCCGCCCCGGCAGACCAGCGATGTAAAGGTTGGTTTCACCCTGCCGGCCAACGCCAAGGAACCGACGGTGCAGCCGTTCGATGCCACCAATTCCAACAGCTACAACCACTCCAGCGGCGGCATTACCGTGTATGACTCGCTGGGCGTGAGCCACATCCAGGTGTCGTACTTCGTCAAGGAAGCCGGCGTCAACCAGTGGACCGTGCACAACTTCGTGGACGGCGAACCCGCAGGTACCCCGACGCCGGTCACCTTCGACAACAGCGGCAAGCTGACCGCACCGGCCAACGGCAGGATCAGCCTCGGCACGTTCACCCCGACCACCGGCGCGGGCGAGTTGAACATGACCCTGGACGTGAGCGGCTCGACCCAGTACGGCGAGAAGTTCGCCCTGCGCAACACCCAGCAGGACGGTTACGCCGCGGGCAAGCTCAACGAAATCACGGTGTCGGACACCGGCGTGGTCTACGCACGCTACTCCAATGGCGACGACAAGCCGCTCGGCCAGGTTGCGCTGACCACCTTCAACAACCCGCAGGGCCTGGAGCAGAAGGGCAACAACGTGTGGGCGGAGACGTTCGATTCGGGTACGGCCCGTACCGGAATGCCCGATACCTCCAACCTCGGCAAGATCCAGGCCGGCTCGCTGGAGGCGTCCACTGTCGACCTGACCGAGCAGCTGGTCAACATGATCACCGCGCAGCGCAACTTCCAGGCCAACGCACAGATGATCACCACCCAGGACCAGATCACTCAGACCGTCATCAACATCCGTTGATGAGCCGCTGACCCTGTCACGGAACTCCCCGCATGGATAAAGCCCTCTACGTGGCGATGACCGGTGCCCGCGCCTCCCTGCAGGCGCAGGGAACGCTCAGCCACAACCTCGCCAACTCCGATACCCCCGGCTTCAAGGAAGCGCTGGCCAACACCGAGGCCTTCCCGATCCAGGGCCGGGGCTTTGCCTCGCGGGTCGATGCGCTGCACGTCGACGCCGGCTTCAACCGCCGGCCCGGTGCGCAGCACATCACCGGCAAGCCGCTGGACCTGGCGCTGCAGACCGGCACCTGGCTGGCCGTGCAGTCCACCGACGGCAGCGAAGCGTACACGCGCGGCGCGGCACTGTCGGTGACACCGAACGGTCAGCTGGTGACCTCCGGTGGGCGCCCGGTACTGGATGACAACAACAACCCGATCGCCATTCCGCCGTACCAGGCGATGGAGATCGGCAACGACGGCACGATCTCGATCATCCCGCAGGGTGAAGGCCCGCAGACCATGGCCATGATCGGCCGGATCAAGGTGGTGCAGGCACCGGATGAACAGCTCGAGCGCGGTCTTGATGGCCTGTTCCGCAACACCGATCCGCTGCAGCCGTTCGCCCAGGCCCTCGGGCCCACCGTGCACAGCGGCCAGCTGGAAGGCAGCAACGTCGATGCCGCTGGTGCACTGGTGCAGATGATCCAGCTGCAGCGCCAGTACGAAATGCAGGTGCAGGTGATCAAGCACGGTGATGACAACGCACGCAGCGCCAACAGCCTGCTGCGACTGGGCAGCTGACGGAATTCCGCCGGCGCCGCGTAACGGCACTGGCACACCGCTTGCACGCCGTACCCCATGGGCCGCAGCACGCGGCCGGTTTCAGCCAGACAGGACTCCGAAGATGAACCAGGCACTGTGGATCGCGAAAACCGGACTGGATGCGCAGCAGATGCGCATGTCGGTGGTTTCCAACAACCTCGCCAACACCAACACCACCGGCTTCAAGCAGGACCGCGCCAGCTTCGAGGATCTGTTGTACCAGCAGGTCCGCCAGCCGGGCGGCGCATCGTCGGCGCAGACCCAGCTGCCGACCGGCCTGCAGCTGGGCACGGGCGTGCGCGTGGTGGCCACCGCCAAGAACTTCGAGCAGGGCAGCCAGCAGCAGACCGGCCGCGCGCTGGACGTGATGGTCAATGGCCGGGGCTTCTTCGAGGTGCAGCTGCCCGATGGCAGCTCCGCCTACACTCGCGACGGCTCGTTCAAGATCAACCAGGACAGCGAACTGGTCACCAACAGCGGTTACCCGGTGCAGCCCGGCATCCAGATTCCCGAAGGCGCGCAGTCGGTAACCATCGGCAGCGACGGCACCATCAGCGTGAAGATGGCCGACGACGCCGCATCGGTGGAAATCGGTGCGCTGACCCTGACCGACTTCGTCAATCCCGCAGGCCTGCAGGCGCGCGGCGAGAACCTGTTCCTGGAAACCACCGCCTCGGGGCCGGCGCAGAACGGCAACCCGGGCCTGAACGGGCTCGGCAACGTGGTCCAGGGTGCGCTCGAAGGCAGCAACGTGAACGTGGTGGAGGAGCTGGTGTCGATGATCGAAACCCAGCGCGCCTACGAGATGAACGCCAAGGCGATCTCGACCACCGACTCCATGCTGGCCTACCTCAACAACAAGATCTGACCGGCCCAACCGGGATAACGCCATGTCGCCCATTTCCACCCTCGCCCGCACTGTCCTCGCCAGCACGGTGGCCGCCCTGCTCGGCGGCTGCGTGATTGCCGGCGACGTGCGCCCCTACCCCGCGATGGCGCCGCTGCAGCCGATCATGCCGCCCCAGGCCGAGCCGACGGCCGGTGCGATCTATGCGGCAGGACCAACCCTGCAGCTGTACTCGGACCGCCGCGCGCGTGATGTCGGCGACCTGCTGACCATCACGTTGCTGGAAAACACCACCGCCCAGACCAGCGCCAACACCGCCACCAACAAGGAATCGAACCTGAGCCTGGGGACGCCCTCGATCTTCGGTGCGCCGGTCACCCTGGGCGGCAAGGACATCCTCAGCGCCAGCGCCAAGGGCGCGCGCGACTTCACCGGCAAGGGCAACAGCGCACAGAGCAACCGCCTGCAGGGCAGCGTCACGGTCACCGTGATCCAGCGCCTGCCCAATGGCAACCTGGTCGTGCAGGGACAGAAGAATCTGCGCCTGAACCAGGGCGACGAGCTGGTGCAGGTGCAGGGCATCGTGCGCCCGGGTGACATCAGCCCGGACAACACCCTTCCCTCCAGCCGTGTGGCCGAGGCCCGCATCGTCTACGGCGGCCGCGGTCCGGTCGCGCAATCCAACGCGATGGGCTGGCTGAGCCGCTTCTTCAACTCCGGCCTGACGCCGTTCTGAGCATGGCCATGACGCTTACCTTCTTCTCTTCCTGGCACCGCCTGTCATCGCTGTGCTGCCTGGTGCTGCTGGCAGTGGCTGCGCCCGCCAATGCCGAGCGCATCAAGGATCTGGCCCAGGTCGGCGGCGTGCGCGGCAACGCGCTGGTCGGCTACGGCCTGGTGGTCGGCCTGGATGGCAGTGGCGACCGCACCAGCCAGGCCCCCTTCACCGTGCAGAGCCTGAAGAACCTGCTGGGCGAGCTGGGCGTGAATGTGCCGGCCAACGTCAATCCGCAGCTGAAGAACGTCGCCGCCGTGGCGATCCACGCCGAATTGCCACCGTTCGCTAAGCCAGGGCAGCCCATCGATGTCACCGTGTCCTCGATCGGCAACGCGGTGTCGCTGCGTGGCGGCTCGCTGCTGATGGCGCCGCTGCGCGGTGCTGATGGCCAGGTCTACGCCATCGCACAGGGCAACCTGATCGTGGGCGGCTTCGGTGCCCAGGGCAAGGATGGCTCGCGGGTGTCGGTGAACGTGCCCAGCGTCGGCCGCATTCCCAACGGTGCCACGGTCGAACGCGCGTTGCCGGATGTGTTCGGTGCCAACGGCGAAATCACCCTGAACCTGCACAACAACGACTTCACCACCGTCTCGCGGATGGTCGCCGCGCTCAACAACGCCTTCGGCGAAGGCGCGGCACGTGCCGTCGACGGCGTGACTGTGGCGGTGGCCGCGCCGACCGACCCGGGTGCACGCATCGGCCTGCTTGCCCGCATCGAGAACCTGGAGCTGACCCCGGGCAGCGCCCCGGCCAAGGTCGTGGTCAACTCGCGTACGGGCACGGTGGTCATCGGCCAGCAGGTCCGCGTCGGCCCTGCGGCGATCTCGCACGGTTCGTTGACGGTGACCATCCAGGAGAACACCAACGTCAGCCAGCCCAACGCACTGGCCGGCGGCAGCACGGTGGTCAGCCCGCAGTCGACCATCACCGCCACCAACGATGGCAGCCGCATGTTCAAGTTCAATGGCGGCACCACACTGGATGAGATCGTGCACGCGGTGAACGCCGTCGGCGCCGCGCCGGGCGACCTCATCGCGATCCTGGAAGCACTGAAGCAGGCCGGCGCGCTGAGCGCCGAACTCGAGGTGATCTGACATGCGCATCACCCCCGCCTTCGAGCTGAATCCGGCGCAGCAGAACGACCCGGCCAGGATCGACAAGGTCGCGCGGCAGCTGGAAGGCCAGTTCGCGCAGATGCTGGTCAAGAGCATGCGCGATGCCAGTTTCGGCGACTCGCTCTTTCCCGGTGAGAACAAGATGTTCCGGGAGATGTACGACCAGAAGATCGCCGAGGCGATGACCCGTGGCAAGGGACTCGGGCTGTCGGCCATGATCACCCGCCAGCTGTCCGGAGCGACCGCCGAAGGACCGGCGCTGGATACCGGCATCGGCGCTGCTAAGGCCAGCCGGGCCTATCAGCTCAACGCGCCCGCCAAGGCGGCGCCGTCGCTGCCGCTGGAGGACGCCGGCCAGGCCGTACGCATGCTGCAGCAGATGGCCGCAGGTGCACAGCAGGACGCGTCGGCCGCCATCGCGCCGATGGAACAGGCCCTGGACCTGATCGCCGGCCGCGAAAGCAGCAGCGTCCACCGGTCGCTGGGCACCGATGATCCGTACATCGCCGGGCTTGACGGCCCCGACTGGGCAGCCCGCAACGACCAGTGGGCCGCCACTGCCAGCAACCGTGGCAGCGGCACTACGACCGATGCGCTGGCGACCCGCACCGCGGTAGCCCAGTTGGGTGCGCATACCCCGGAAGGCTTCGTCGCCAGCATCTGGCAGCACGCGCAGAGCGCAGCCAGGGAGCTGGGCGTGGACGCCCGCGCGCTGGTTGCGCAGGCCGCACTGGAAACCGGCTGGGGCAAGCGCCAGATCAAGCACGCCGATGGCAGCACCTCGCACAACCTGTTCGGCATCAAGGCCAAAGGCTGGAACGGACAGCGTGCGGTGGCCGGCACCCATGAGTACGTCGATGGCGTGCGCCGTAATGAAACCGCAAGCTTCCGTGCCTACACCTCGCCGGCCGAGAGCTTCGCCGACTACGTGCGCCTGCTGAAGACCAGCCCGCGCTACCAGCAGGCCCTGCAGGCCGGCACCGATGTGCAGGGCTTCGCCCGGGGCCTGCAGCGGGCCGGCTATGCCACCGATCCGCGCTACGCCGCCAAGATCGCCGCGATCGCCGGCGGCCCGACCATCGAGCGTGCCGTCGCCGCCGTGACCGATGCCGGCAGTCGCCTTGGCCAGACCTTCGCCAGCACCGCAACAGCGGCGCTGGGTATCACCCGTCGTTGAGGAACCCCATGTCCAGCGTACTTTCCACCGGTACCGGTGCCCTGCTCGCCTTCCAGCGCGCCCTGGCAACCACCAGCCACAATGTGGCCAACCTCAACACGCCGGGCTACAGCCGGCAGAAGGTCAATTTCGCCACGGCCGATCCGCAGAACTTCGGCTACGGCACGGTGGGCAACGGCACGCGCATCACCGACATCCGGCGCACTGCCGACCAGCTGGCGATCTCGCGCCTGCTCGACAGCAGCGGTGAGCTGGCACGCCTGAAGCAGTTGTCCGGCATGGCCGACCGAGTCAACGCCCTGTTCTCCGACGCCGCCACCAACGTCGCAGGCGTCTGGTCCAGCTTCTTCGATTCGGTCAGCGGCCTGTCTTCCAATGCCTCCGGCACGGCCGACCGGCAGAGCATGCTGGACGGTGGCAAGGCACTGGCCAACCGTTTCGTGCAGCTCAATACCCATCTGAACAACCTCAACAGCGAGGTCAACAACGGCCTGCTCGCCGGAGCGACCGAGGTCAACCGGCTGGCGCAGGAAATCGCCCAGATCAACGGCGCCATCGGCACCAACATCGCCAGCGCGGCCCCGGACCTGCTCGATCGCCGCGACCAGCTGATCTCGCAGCTGATCGGCTATACCGGTGGCACCGCGGTGATCCAGGACGGCGGCGTGATGAACGTCTACACCGCCGGCGGCAACGCACTGGTGGTCGGCACCACCGCCACCCGGGTCACCACCGTGGCCGATCCGTACCAGCCCGAGCGCCTGCAGCTGGCACTGGAAACGCAGGGCAACACCATCACCCTGGATCCCAAGGCCGTCGGCGGCCAGATCGGTGGGCTGATGGAGTTCCGCGACACCGTGCTGACCCCGGCGCAGGCGGAACTGGGCAAGCTGGCGATCGGCCTGGCCGACAGCTTCAACCAGGTCCACCACCAGGGCGTGGATCTCTACGGCCAGCTCGGCGGTGACTTCTTCAACATCGGCACGCCGCGGGTGACGGCCAACAGTGGCAACAGCGGGACGGCCAGCATCAGTGCCAGCTTCGGCGATCTCGGCAAGCTGGACGCGCAGAACGTCGTCCTGCAGTTCGATGGCACGCAGTGGAAGGCGAGCCGCGCCGACACCGGCGCCAGCATTCCGTTGACCGGCACCGGCACCGCCGCCGATCCGCTGGTGATCAACGGCGTCGAGCTGGTGGTCGGCGGCACGCCGGCAATCAACGACCGCTTCCTGCTGCAGCCCACTGCCGGCGTGGCCGGCAGCCTGGAGATCGCCATCACCGATCCCTCGCGCATCGCAGCCGCGGCTGCCGTGAAGGGCGCCGCCGCCACCGCCAATACCGGTACGGGCAAGCTCAGCGGCGTCTCCGTGACCGATGCCGGCCATGCGGACCTGCGCAATCCTGCGGCGATCGTCTTCACCTCCGCCACCACCTACACCATCGATGGTGGCCCACCGCAGACCTACACCCCGGGCCAGACCATCAGCGCCAACGGTTGGAGTTTCGTTCTCGACGGTGCACCACGCACCGGCGACACCTTCAACATCACCCCGACCCCAGCCGGCTCTTCGGACAACAGCAACGCGGCAAGGCTGGCCAAGGTGGAGAGCGCCAAGGCGTTCAGCAGCGGCACCGTCACCCTGAACGGCGCACTGGGCGGGCTGACCACCCAGGTCGGCGCGGCAGCGCGCTCGGCCGAGTACTCGCTTGAAGCGCAGCTGGTGATCAACGAGAAGGCCCAGGACGCGCGCGACGAAATCTCCGGCGTCAACCTGGATGAGGAGGCGGCGAACATGCTCCGCCTGCAGCAGGCCTACCAGGCCGCCTCGCAGTTGATTTCCACTGCCGACAACATGTTCCAGACCATCCTGGGAGCCGTCCGCCGATGAGCAGCCGCATCTCCACCGGAATGATGTTCAACCAGTCGGTGACGCTGATGCTGGCCAAGCAGGCCAAGCTCAATCACCTGGAGCAGCAGATCGCCACCGGCAGCAAGATCGTCAGCGCCAAGGACGATCCCGTGGCCGCGGGCACCGCCGTGGGCCTGGACCGCAGCCTGGCGGCCCTCGAGCGGATGGGCCTCAACGCCGGCAACGTGCAGAACCGGCTCGGCGTGCAGGAGAACACACTGGCCCAGGTCAACGATCTGATGGGCCGCGTCAGCGATCTGACGCTGCAGGCCAGCAATCCGGCGCTGAGCGCCGCGGACAAGAAGACCCTGATCACCGAGCTGAACCAGATCCGCGACGGCCTGCTGTCGCTGGCCAACAGCAGCGATGGTACCGGCCGCTATGTATTCGGTGGCACCCATGACGGCGATCCGCCGTTCGCCAAGATCGACGGCAAGGTGGTCTATCGCGGCGACCAGACCCAGCGCCAGGTGGAAGTGGGGCCGGACACCTACGTGCTCGACGCCCTGCCCGGCAGCGAGATCTTCATGCGCATTCCAACCGGCGATGGCTTCGTCGACGGCAGCGCCGCCGCAGGCAACACCGGCAAGGGCGTGCTGACCAACATCACCCGCGACGGCAGCGACAGCTGGAACGGCCAGGCCTTCAGCGTGCGCTTCACCGCCAGCGACCAGTACGAGGTGCTGGACGCAACGGGCAACGTGACCAGTACCGGCTCCCTGAAGCCCGGCGACGAACTGGAAGTGAACGGCGTGCGCCTGCAGATCACCGGCGCTGCCGAGCCCGGCGATACCTTCAACGTGCAGCCGGCCGGCAGCCGCGACATCTTCGCGACGATGGACAAGCTGATCGCCGCACTCGACGCCGATACCGGCAGCACCGCGCAGCTGGCGGCGCAGCAGAACCAGCTGCAGAGTGCATTGCGCGACGTCGGCCGCGCGTCCGAGCGGATGATCGATTCGCGTGCTGCCGGCGGATCGCAACTCAAGGCGCTGGACAATGCAGCGGACATGCGCGAAGCCAACAGCGTGACCTTGAAGACCACCCTGTCACAGATGCGCGACCTGGACTACGCCGATGCCCTGAGCCAGTACCAGTTGCAGAGCACCGCGCTGCAGGCTGCACAGACGATCTTCTCGCAGATGCAGTCGATGTCGCTGTTCAACAAGATCGGCTGATCCGTTTCCCGCACACGCCCATGAAGGGGGCCGGGGCCCCCCCAGCGGGCCGGTTTGTTTTTAACAGGGGGGGGGTGGGGGGATAGCCCCGCGGGGGCCCCCCCCGGGCAAAAGGCACCCCCCCCCCCCCGCCCCCCCCCCCCCCCGGCCCCCCCCGGGGCCCCCGCCCCCCTGCCCGCCCCCCTTCCAGGCCGGTGAAACCCCGGAAAAACAGCGTCCCGCGGGCTTTTTCCGGTTCACCGGAATTCACGCCTAAAGGTTGTTGACAAAGCGCCGTTATTCATTTGGCAACGGCGAAGCACACAGCCAAACAAAAAACAGGCGGCGCTTCGTTCCATTCACCTACGGGTTCCAAATAAGAGGAGACGACCCCATGGCACAGGTAATCAACACCAATACGATGTCGCTCAACGCTCAGCGCAACCTGAGCACCAGCGGCAACTCGCTGGCCACCACCATCCAGCGCCTCTCGTCCGGCCTGCGCATCAACAGCGCGAAGGACGACGCCGCCGGCCTGGCGATCTCGGAGCGCTTCAGCACCCAGATCCGCGGCCTGGACGTGGCCATCCGCAACGCCAACGACGGCATCTCGCTGGCCCAGGTCGCCGAAGGTTCGCTGAGCGAAGTCGGCAACAACCTGCAGCGCATCCGCGAACTGGCCGTGCAGGCCTCCAATGCCACCAACTCCAGCAGCGACCGCAAGGCGCTGCAGGCCGAAGTGACCCAGCTGGTCAGCGAAATCGACCGCGTCGCCAAGCAGAGCGACTTCAACGGCACCAAGCTGCTCGACGGCAGCTTCACCAGCCAGCTGTTCCAGGTGGGTGCCAACGCCGGCCAGGCCATCGCCATCAACAGCGTGGTCGACGCCAAGGCCAACTCGCTGGGCGCGACGACCTTCGTCAACGCTGGCAGCGCCACCCTGGATGACGCAGCCGTCGATGCCGCCGCCGGCACGCTGGCCAACATCACGGTGGGCGACGTCAGCATCGGCGACGTCACGTTCGACTACACCACCCCGCCAGGCGCGCCGGCCACCGCCGCCGAGATCGCTGCGGTGCGTAAGGTCAACCAGGACAACGCCACCAAGGCGCTGGCTGCTGCCCTGAACGGCAAGATCGGCGAAACCGGCCTGCATGCCGCGCAGTCCACCACCGCGGGCGAAGTCACCCTGACCTCGGTCAAGGCCGACAACACCGTGGCCGGTGTGACCGTGAAGATGGGGCCGACCGCCACCGCAACCGACCTGAACGCCCCCGCCGCCGGCACCGCTGCCGCCCACGTCGCCGACATCCAGATCGATACCGTCGCCGGCGCCCAGCAGGCCCTGGAGATCGTCGACAAGGCCCTGGAATCGGTCAACAGCGTCCGCGCCGACCTGGGCGCGATCCAGAACCGCTTCACCTCGGTGGTCGCCAACCTGCAGACCTCTTCCGAAAACCTGTCGGCCTCGCGCAGCCGCATCCGCGATACCGACTTCGCCAAGGAAACCGCCGAACTGACCCGCACCCAGATCCTGCAGCAGGCCGGCACGGCCATGCTGGCCCAGGCCAACCAGGTGCCGCAGAACGTGCTCAGCCTGTTGCAGCGCTGACATGAGCCGCTCCCGGGGCACGTCGGGGGCGTCTGACCCAACTCACGTGCAACCGCTCAAGGACCTCTCCTCATGGCACAAGTCATCAACACCAACACGATGTCGTTGAATGCTCAGCGTAACCTGAGCACCAGCGGCAGCTCGCTGGCCACCACCATCCAGCGCCTGTCCTCCGGTTCGCGCATCAACAGCGCCAAGGACGACGCCGCTGGCCTGGCGATCTCCGAGCGCTTCGGCACCCAGATCCGCGGCACCGATGTGGCCATCCGCAATGCCAACGACGGCATCTCGCTGGCCCAGGTCGCCGAAGGCTCGTTGACCGAGATCGGCAACAACCTGCAGCGCGTCCGCGAGCTGTCGGTGCAGGCCGCCAATGCCACCAACTCGGCCAGTGACCGCAAGGCGCTGCAGGCCGAAGTGACCCAGCTGGTCAGCGAAATCGACCGCGTCGCCAAGCAGTCCGAGTTCAACGGCACCAAGCTGCTGGACGGCTCGTTCTCCAGCCAGCTGTTCCAGGTCGGCGCCAACGCCGGCCAGGCTATTGCCATCGACAAGGTGGTCGATGCCAAGGCCGACGCGCTGGGCAATGCCGTCTTCGACTCCAACTCGATCACGATCGAAGAAGGTGGCTCGTTGGCAGCCGATGCCGGCAAGGAAATCACCTATTCCGGCCTGACCATCGGTGGCGGCAGCCTGACCTCGGCGATCAAGATCGCCGACGTCAAGATCACCTCCACCGGCGACGCCGCCAAGGACCAGGCTGCCCTGGCCGCGGCGACCGTGACCGCGATCAACGCCAAGATCGGTGAGACCGGCGTCTACGCCGAACTCGACGGCACCACCGCCGGCCAGATCAACCTGACCTCGGTGAAGGAAAGCGTCGACAAGGACGGCAAGTTCGTCGCCATGTCGGCCACCGCGGGCGCCAGCACCGGCGTCACCGGGTTCGACAGCGATGCCGCCACCGCCAGCCCCAGCGCCGCAGCGGGCAAGCTGCTGAAGGACGTCGACATCAGCACCGTGAAGGGTGCCCAGCAGGCGCTGGAAGTGGTCGACAAGGCACTGGGTTCGATCAACAACACCCGCGCCGACCTGGGTGCGATCCAGAACCGCTTCACCTCGGTGGTCGCCAACCTGCAGACCTCGACGGAGAACCTGTCCGCCTCGCGCAGCCGCATCAAGGACACCGACTTCGCCAAGGAAACCGCTGAACTGACCCGTACCCAGATCCTGCAGCAGGCCGGCACGGCCATGCTGGCCCAGGCCAACCAGGTACCGCAGGGCGTGCTCAGCCTGCTGCGCTGATCCGCACCGCGATCGACTCCCGGGCGTCGGCCAGGCCGCCGCCCGGACCCTGAACCACGCACCACCTCCGCCAAAGGAAATGCACCATGGCACAAGTCATCAACACCAATACGATGTCGCTGAATGCTCAGCGCAATCTGAGCACCAGCGGCGCCTCGCTGGCCACCACCATCCAGCGCCTGTCCTCGGGCTCGCGCATCAACAGCGCCAAGGACGACGCCGCCGGCCTTGCGATCTCCGAGCGCTTCGGCACCCAGATCCGCGGCACCGACGTGGCCATCCGCAATGCCAACGACGGCATCTCGCTGGCCCAGGTCGCCGAAGGTTCGCTGACCGAGATCGGCAACAACCTGCAGCGCATCCGTGAGCTGTCGGTGCAGTCGTCCAACGCCACCAACTCGGCCAGCGACCGCAAGGCCCTGCAGGCTGAAGTGACCCAGCTGGTCAGCGAAATCGACCGCGTCGCCAAGCAGTCCGAGTTCAACGGCACCAAGCTGCTGGACGGCTCGTTCTCCAGCCAGCTGTTCCAGGTCGGCGCCAACGCCGGCCAGGCCATCGCCATCGACAAGGTGGTGGACGCCAAGACCGAATCGCTGGGCACCGCGACCTTCGCCACCGGCACTACGGCTGCCCTGGCAGCGGGCGGCGACGGCGCACGCATCACCGGTACCGTGATGGACGTGGATATCGGCACCGTCGAGATCAAGGCCGGCGCGACCACCGAAGAGGCCGCCAAGGCCGTGGCCACCGCCATCAACGCCAAGATCGGTGAAGCCGGCATTTACGCAGAAGCCAACAGCAACGGCACCCTGAAGCTGAGCTCGGTGAAGGAAGGCAAGGATGTCGTTGCCGCCGACATCGCGCTGGAGCGCAGCGACCTGACGGCCGCAACCGGCGTGTGGAGTGCAAAGACTGCAGTCGCGGCCTACGCCCCTGGCACCGCCACCGATGCCAGCGTGCAGAAGCTGGACGTGAGCACCGTGCTCGGCGCCCAGCAGGCGCTGGAAGTGGTCGACAAGGCACTGGGTTCGATCAACAACACCCGCGCCGATCTGGGTGCGATCCAGAACCGCTTCACCTCGGTGGTTGCCAACCTGCAGACCTCGACGGAGAACCTGTCCGCCTCGCGCAGCCGCATCAAGGACACCGACTTCGCCAAGGAAACCGCTGAACTGACCCGTACCCAGATCCTGCAGCAGGCCGGTACGGCCATGCTGGCCCAGGCCAACCAGGTACCGCAGGGCGTGCTCAGCCTGCTGCGCTGATCCACGGCAAGAAGGTACCGCTGCCGCCGGTCGAACCGGCGGCAGCGGCAACCCGACAGCCACGGCGCACGCAGGCGCGGGCCATGCCCGGCCCGGGACGCTTCCCGAACCGGCTTGGCATCGCCCGCCCCTGCGGACCTCTGTTTCAGCGCTGTACCTTTGACTGTACGCACCGGGCGGCTTCGTCTCCCCCCGATTGTCAGTAGCCTGATCCCTCCCCTGCTTTGGGGGAGGGTTTTTTGCAGACTCCCGGCAGCCTGCGTCGTCCCGACCGCACCCTGCCCCGTCACTCCTGCAACCTGCATGCCAAACCTGCCGTCCGGCACTGGCACGGCGCATGCATCAACGAAGTCCTCAAGACCCAGCGGCGCAGGCCGCTATTTTCGTTGACGACGGGCGGCCGCAGCGCGGCGCCCGGATTACCAGGAGAAACGACGTGGCAGACTTTGGATACGGTGGCATCGGCTCGGGCCTGGACATCTCCAGCATCGTCAGCCAGCTGGTCGCGGCCGACCGCAAGCCCGCCGACAATGCGCTGAACCTGCAGCAGTCCAAGACCAAGATGCAGCTGTCGTCGATCGGCACCGTCACCGCGGCCTTCGACAAGCTGAAGACCGCACTCACTGCACTGAAGGCCACCACGGCCTTCGACACCCGCACGGTCACCGCCAGCAAGGGCGGCAGCGGCGGTACCGACGAGATCCTGACGGCCAGCGTGGCGCTGTATGACGTCGGCACCACCAAGGCGGCAGCGTCCAATGGCACGCACATCATCGACGTCAAGTCGCTGGCGACCGCACACAAGCTGATCGCCGACACCTCCGTGCCCAAGACCGATACGTTCGCCGCCGGAACCTTGACGTTGACCGTCGGCGTCGGCGACAAGGCCAAGACCATGAACGTGGAGGTCGAGGAAGGCGACACGCTGACCACGATCCGCAACAAGATCGACGCCGCCGGCCGCAAGGAAGGCGTGCAGGCCACCCTGATCAGCTCCGGCGACAACCAGTACCTGTCGATCGCACAGGAAAAGACCGGCGCGGCAAACGCGATCAAGCTCGAATACGCCGGCAGCGACCCGAAGTTGGGAGCGCTGGTCGGCAGCCTGAAGCAGAACACCGCGGCCGCCGATGCCAAACTGACCATCGATGGCGTTGAAGTGGTGAGCGCCAGCAACACCGTGGCCGACGCCGTGCCGGGCCTGACCCTGAACCTGAAGAAGGAAGGACAGAGCACGGTCACGATCAGCACCGACACGGCCGCGGCGACCAAGGTGATGCAGGATTTCGTGACCGCGTACAACGCGGCCATCGCCGCCATCAACACCGAAACCAAGTACGACGCCAAGACCAAGGAAGCGGCAGCCCTCACCGGCGACGCACAGATGCGCGGCGCCGCCAGCCAGCTGCGCTCGGTGATGTCGGGCGTGCTCAAGTCGTTGTCCGGCGATGGCCTGGACGCCAAGGCCATCGGCCTGCAGACCCGTGGCTACCCCAATGCCGATGGCAGCCTGGTGCTTGATACCACCAAGTTCGCTGCCGCGCTTGCCAGCCAGCCGGAGAAGATCCGCCAGGCGATCACCGGCGATGCCGGCGGTGCGGGCCAGCTGTACTCGCTGGTCGACGGCTACGTGAGCACGACGGTCGGCAAGGAGGGTGCGTTCGTTGCCCGCACCAAGGGCCTGAACAACACCCTGGACAGCATCGACAAGCGCCGCAAGGACCTGGATACCCGCATGGTCGGCGTGGAGGCACGGTACAAGAAGCAGTTCCTCGCACTGGACAGCCTGATGGGCAAGCTGCAGCAGAGCAGTTCGGCGCTGCAGCAGCAGCTGGCGCAGTTGAACGGTTGACGGACGCGCGCGGCACTCAAGTTTGGTGCCGAACGCACCGATAACGGACGCAACAGCAATCATCGCGGTACTGCCGGCAGTGATCGTCACGATCCTGCTGCAGCACCCAGCGCAAGGAGAATCACGAATGTACGGTTCCAGCCGTCAGTACGCCGAGCAGTACCGCCAGGTGGGTGTGACCAGTGCGGTCACCGATGCCGATCCGCACAAGCTGGTGGCCCTGTTGCTGGCGGGCGCGCTGGAGCGCGTGCGGCGCGCGCTGGCCAGCCTCGAGCGCGGCGACCATGCCGGCAAGGGCAAGGCGATCGGCGAGGTCTGCGCCATCGTCGGCCACCTCAACGGCTCGCTGGACCATGAGGCCGGCGGCGAGATTGCCGGCAATCTTTCGTCCCTCTACGACTACGTGCTGCAGCGCCTGACCGAGGCCAACCTGCACAACGACCGCGCCGCCCTGGACGAATCGCTGCAGCTGCTGGGCGAGATCGACAGCGCCTGGAACGCAATTCCGCACGAGCAGCGCCGTACGGCAGCGGTGGCACCATGAGCCTGCAGGCACTGCATGCGCAGCTGGATGCTTTCGAGAAGGCGCTGGGTGAAGATGCCTTCGACACCGCCGACAGCCTGCTCGAAGGCCATGACAGCAAGCTGCACGCGCTGTTGAGCCAACCGCTGGCGGCCGCCGACCATGCGCCCCTGACCGCGCTGTTCGAACGCCAGCAGAACCTGCTCACCCTGCTGCGCCATCGCCGCGACGCGGTGGCCGTGCAGCTGCACGATGGACGGCGCTCCCTTCGCGCCGCGCACGCCTACCTGCAGGCAGAATCGCTGGCATGACCCTCCTGCCGACCACGTCGCTGCATCACCCGGCCGAAAGCGAGCTGTTCGACGAGACGCTCAGCTGCGAACTGGCGCTGCCGGTCGAGTTCCAGGCCGGCAATGCGGCGGGACGTACCAGCAGCGCCGAAGGCCTGCTGCGCAGCCTGGCGCTGGTCGAGGACAGCCGTGTCGATGAACACGAGGAGCGCAGCGAGGCCAGCCTTCCGCTGCAGCGGCTGGAAGCCAAGCTGGATCTGGCCATGGTGCTGCTGGGCCGGCTCGTGCGCCAGCAGGGCCCGGCATTGACCCTGCGCCCGGTGCGCTGGTCCCGGCGCGGCATCCGCCTGCAGCTGGGCCCCCGCAGTGGCGCGGCCCCGGGCCAGGCCGGCGTGGTCCGCGTGCAGCCCAGCGACTGGCTGCCCGACCATATCGATCTGCCGGTGGAAGTGGTTGCCGAGGCCGCCGATGGCAGCGGAGGCCACTATCTCTGGCTGCGTTTCCATCGCCTCGGCGACGGGCTGGAAATGGCCATGGAGCGGCATCTGTTCCGCCTGCACAGACGTCAGGTGGCCGAAGCAAGGCGCGCGCGCTGAACCCTGGCACGCCCGCCCGCAACGGACGACGCTTGGCTCGCCCGTTCAGCTAAGTTAAGGTGGACTCCCCTCCCGGACCTCCAGCGTGCCTGTGCGAGTTCTCATCGTCGACGATCACACCCTGGTCCGCGCCGGCCTGGCGCGGCTGCTGCAGGGGTTTGCCGACGTGCAGCTCGTGGCCGAGGCCAGCAACGCCGAGCAGGCGCTGCAACTGGCCCTGCAGCACGCGCCGGACGTGGTGCTGATGGATCTGTCCCTGCCCGGACGCACCGGCCTGGAAGCACTCAGCGACATCCGCATGCGCGCACCCGGCACCCGGGTGGTGATGATGACCATGCACGACGATGCCGCCCACGTGCGCGACGCACTGGATCGCGGTGCCGTCGGCTTCGTGGTCAAGGATGCCGCGCCGCAGGAACTGGAACTGGCGCTGCGCGCCGCACACGCCGGCCAGGTGTTCCTGAGCCCGCAGATCTCGGCGAAGATGCTGGCGCCGATGCTGGGCCGCGAGAAGCCCACCGGCATCGCCGCGCTGTCACCCCGCCAGCGCGAGATCCTGCGCCGCATCGGCAAAGGCGAAAGCAACAAGGAAATCGCCGCCGATCTCGGCATCAGCGTCAAGACCGTGGAAACCCACCGCGCGCGCATGATGGAATCGCTGGGGTGCCGCCGCGCCAACGACCTGCTGCTGCTCGCCGCCCGCCACCAGCACGAGCTGGAGTGACCGCGCCATCCGGATGACGGGTTCCCGTCACCCCCACAGGCACTGACGGAATCCCGTACACGCCGGCACGACGCCCCGACCGCGTGCGCAACAGGAAATCAATGGCTTGCGACCGGGAAACGTCAACATCCCGCGCCGATGTCGGGAAAAACCCTACACGCTGTCGGGTAATTCACCAACCACCTCAGGAACCCCCTGATTCCGCACCTGCCGGATCAGAAGCAAGATGCGTTCCACAAGGCGTCGGGGAGCGGCGCCGGGGAACCACGATGAAGGCTGCACTCTCGGCCCAGCTGGGCCAACAACTTCACCTCACCCCGCAGCTGCTGCAGTCGATCCGGCTGCTGCAGCTGGACGGGCTGCATCTGGAACAGGAAATCCAGCGCCTGCTCGACTCCAACCCGATGCTGGACATCGAGGATGCCGAAGCGCCTGCGCCCGAACCCGTCGACGCCGGCGCCACCACGCTGGAAACCGCGGCGTTCGACGAGCTGCCCGAATCCTCGATGTGGGACGTTGCCGGCGCCAGCTGGCAGGACGGCGACGATGACCGCATGGCACGCATCGCGGCGGGCGAATCGAGCGATCCGCAGCTGCGCGTGCTGCAGCGGCTGGCACTGGACCTGGATGACTGCGAGCTGGCGGTCGCCGCCTTCTGGCTCGAGCATTGCGATGACGCCGGCTATCTGCAGGCACCGCTGGCCCAGCTGCAGCTGCTGGCCAGCGCCCAGTTCGACATCGCCGCCGATGGCGTCGAAGCGGTCCGCCAGCGCCTGCTGCATGGCGAGCCCGCCGGCATGGCCGCGCGGGACCTTCGCGAAAGCCTGCAGGCCCAGCTGCGCAGCCTGGACGGCGTGGTTCCCGCGCGGCACCTGGCCACCCGCATCCTTGCCGGCGCGCTCGAGCCGCTGGCCGCGCACGACTACCCCGCCCTCGCCCGCCTGCATGACGCCGAGATCGGTGACGTGCGCGAAGCAGTGCGACTGATCCTCTCGCTGCAACCCCGCCCGGGTGACAACCTGCTGCCGGAGCGCAATGCCGTGGTGGTGCCGGATGTGGTCGCCTGGCACGCCGACGGCCAGTGGAAAGTGGCCCTCAATCCGGCGACCAGCCGCCGCGTATCGATCAACACGCAGTACGAACAGGCCCTGGCCGACAGCAACGAGGCTGCACCGGCGCTGCGCGAGATGCTGCAGGAAGCGCGCTGGTTCAGCCGTGGCCTGTCGATGCGCTATGACACCCTGCTGCGTACCGCGCGGGTGATCGTCGAGCGCCAAGCTGCGTTCCTGGTCCGGGGCGAGGAAGCGATGGCGCCGCTGACCCTGAAGGAAGTGGCCGAGGAGATCGGCATGCACGAGTCCACCGTCTCGCGCATCACCACCGGCAAGTACCTGCAGACCCCGCGTGGCACCTTCGAGCTGAAGCACTTCTTCGCGGTGCGCCTGGAAGGCGCCAGCGTCTCCGGTCAGGCGGTGAAGGCCATGGTGCGCCGCCTGATCGATGCCGAGCCGGCCGGTCGGCCGCTGGCCGATGAGGCCATCGCCGCCCTGCTTTCGCGCCAAGGGGTGAACATTGCCCGCCGAACCGTCGCAAAATACCGAGAACAACTGGATATCGCCCCGGCCCGCGAACGGCGCCGGCTCAGCGCCAGGCAACCGCAGCTGGCCCGGGTGGGCTGAAAAGGATGTTGGACATGAACACGCTCACGGTCCTGCTGGTCGACGACCACGAAGGTTTCATCAACGCAGCGATGCGCCATTTCCGCAAGATCGACTGGCTGCAGATCGTCGGCAGTGCCGGCAACGGCCTGGAAGCGATCGAGCGTTCGGAGACGCTGCGCCCGCAGGTGGTGCTGATGGACCTGGCGATGCCGGAAATGGGCGGCCTGCAGGCGACCCGCCTGATCAAGTCGCAGGATGACGCCCCGTACATCGTCATCGCCAGCCACTTCGATGACGCCGAGCACCGCGAGCATGCACTGCGCGCCGGCGCCGACAATTTCGTCAGCAAGCTGTCCTACATCCAGGAAGTGATGCCGATCCTGGAAGGCCTCAGGGAGGATCGATCGTGAGCGAGTCGCGCATCCTGGTGCTGGACAACGACGCCGTGCGTGCCGAACGCACCGTTGCCCTGCTGGAATTCATGGACTTCAATCCGCGCTGGGTTTCCGACGCGGCGGACTTCGACCTGGGGCGGCAGCGCCAGAGCGACTGGATGGCGGTGATCGTCGGCAGCCTCGACGACAGCGCCGCCAGCACCGCCCTCTACGCATGGCTGGGTGGCAGCAGCCTGCCGCCGCCGGTACTGCTGGCCGATGGCGAGGCCAGTGCCTTCGCCCACCGCCACGGCCTGCATGAAGCCAACATCTGGCCGCTGGAGACGCCGCTGCGCCATGCGCAGATGGAAGCCCTGCTGCGCCGTGCCAGCCTCAAGCGCCTGGATGCCGAGCACCAGGCGGGCGCCGTGCAGGAGCAGGGACCCACCGGCAATGGTGCCGCTGTGAGCGCGCTGCGCACGATGATCGACCAGGTCGCGGCATTCGACACCACCGTACTGGTGCTGGGCGAGTCGGGCACCGGCAAGGAAGTGGTCTCGCGCGCCATCCACCAGCGCTCGCCGCGCCGCGACGGGCCATTCGTGGCGATCAACTGTGGCGCCATTCCAGCCGACCTGCTCGAGAGCGAACTGTTCGGCCACGAGAAGGGTGCCTTTACCGGCGCGCTGACCGCGCGCAAGGGCCGCTTCGAAATGGCGGAGGGCGGCACCCTGCTGCTGGATGAGATCGGCGACATGAGCCTGCCGATGCAGGTCAAGCTGCTGCGCGTGCTGCAGGAGCGCAGCTTCGAGCGTGTCGGCGGCAACCAGACCATCCGCTGCAACGTGCGGGTGATCGCAGCGACCCACCGCGATCTGGAGAGCCGTATCGCCGACGGCAAGTTCCGCGAAGACCTGTTCTACCGCCTCAATGTGTTCCCGATCGACGTGCCGGCCCTGCGCGAACGGCGCGAGGATCTGCCGGCACTGGTGGAAACCATTGCCGCGCAGCTGGCGCGCACCGGCCGCGGCGAAGTCCGTTTCACTGCCGAAGCCCTGCAGGCGCTGGCGGGCTACGAATGGCCGGGCAACGTGCGCGAGCTGACCAATCTGGTCGAACGCCTGGCGGTGCTGCATCCAGGTGGTTCGGTACGCGTGCAGGACCTTCCCGCGCGCTACCGGGGCGACGCCCTGCTGGCCCCCGCCAGCACCCCGGCGGCGGCACCAGCAGCACCCAGCGAAGAGCGATTGGACCTGCGCAGCTTCTCCTTCCACACCCCCGGCAGCGGCGGCCAGCCGTCGCTGGAGCACGGCATCGCGGTCAACCGCGCTGCGGCTGCCACTGCGCTGCCCGACGATGGCCTGGACCTGCGCAACCACATGGCCAGCATCGAGCTGGGCCTGATCAACGAAGCGCTGGAGCGGACGCAGGGGGTGGTCGCCCACGCCGCGCAGCTGCTGGGCCTGCGCCGCACCACCCTGGTGGAAAAACTGCGCAAGTACGGCATCGAACGCGAGCAGGCCGAACTGGCCAGCTGAGCGCGATCGCCAGCATGAAGGGGGCACGGACGCCTGGGCTTGCCCGGGCGTTCGTGTATCCGGCGGCCGCCGGCAAGGCCAAAAAACCGACGCCGGTTCACTGACACCGGCAGACGACGACAGCGTATCGGCACGCCAGCTCGCCCGTCCTCCGCCGAACGCAAACTTCCGTCACGTTTCTGAACCACTCAGGCGTTCCGGCACGGCACTTGCAGTGATCCCTGCAGATTCCCCATCCCTGTTCCTGGAACCGTTGCAGATGTCCCACTCCGTCACTTCGATCCTTTCGCAGATCCGCACCTACCAGTCCCAGATGGGACAGCCGGTGCTCAATCCGCTGGCTGAAGCGCCGCGCAGCAATGCCCTTCCTGGTGCGGTGCTGGATGCGCCGCAGGTGCAGCCGGCCAGCTTCACCGAGACCCTGCGCGGTGCGATTGCCGGCGTCAACAATGCGCAGCAGACGTCCGGCGCGCTGGCCAAGGCGTTCGAGATGGGCGAACCCGGCGCCGACCTGGCCAAGGTGATGGTCGCCTCGCAGCAATCCCAGATCGCCTTCCGCGCCACCGTGGAAGTCCGCAACCGTCTCGTCCAGGCCTACCAGGACGTGATGAACATGCCGCTGTAAGGAACTTGACGCATGGCACTGACGCTTTCCAAGGACAGCCTGAACGCCGAGAAGGCGGGGCAATGGTTCGACCGCCTGCAGAGCCTGCAGATCACCCGTCGGCTGGGGCTGATGGCGATGATCGCAGTGGCGGTGGCGGCGGGCCTGTTCGTGTTCTTCTGGTCGCAGAAGCCCGGCATGGTTCCGCTGTACACCGGCCTGGACCAGAAGGCCACCGCTGAAGCGACCGACCTGCTGCGTGCAGCGCAGATCCCGTTCGCCCTGGACCCGGCAACCGGTGGCATCACCGTGCCGGAGAAAAACCTGCATGACGCCCGCCTGAAGCTGGCCGGCTCCGGTCTGACCGACAGCGGCAAGCTGGGTTTCGAGCTGATGGAGCGCGACCCGGGCTTCGGTGTCAGCCAGTTCGTGGAAAGCGCGCGGTACCAGCACGCGCTGGAAACCGAACTGTCGCGCACCATCAATACGCTGCGACCGGTGCGTGACTCACGCGTACACCTGGCCATCCCCAAGCCCAGCGCCTTCACCCGCCAGCGCGACGTCGCCAGTGCTTCGGTGACCCTGGAACTACGCGGTGGCCAGCAGCTGGAACGCAGCCAGGTGGATGCGATCGTGCACATGGTCGCCGCCAGCATTCCGGACCTGTCGCCGGAACGGGTGACCGTGGTCGACCAGAGCGGGCGCATGCTCAGCATCAGCGACCCGAACAGCGAAGCGGCGGTCAACGCCGCCCAGTTCGAGCAGGTCCGCCGGCAGGAGACCTCCTTCAACCAGCGCATCCGCGAGTTGCTGGAACCGATGACCGGCCCGGGCCGCGTCAATCCGGAAGTCAGCGTGGACATGGACTTCTCGGTCACCGAGGAAGCGCGTGAGCTGTACAACGGCGAGCCGGCCAAGCTGCGCAGCGAACAGATGAGCGAGAACACCACCAGCACGCCCGGACCGCAGGGCGTGCCTGGCGCCACCAGCAACACGCCTCCGGGCCAGGCTGCGCCGCCACAGACCGCGCAGACGCCAAGCGAAAGCAGCAAGAACGCGACGCGCAACTACGAGCTGGACCGCACGCTGCAGCACACCCGCCAGCCGGCCGGCCGCATCAAGCGCGTGTCGGTGGCGGTGCTGGTGGACAACGTGCCGCGCCCCGGCGCCAATGGCGCACTTACCCCGCAGCCGCTGTCGGCCGCCGAACTGACCCGCGTCGAGGCGCTGGTCAAGCAGGCCGTCGGCTTCAGCGCCGAACGCGGCGATACGGTCTCGGTGATGAATGCCCCGTTCGTGCGCGAGACCACACCGGTGGAAGGCCCGGCTTGGTGGGAGCTGCCGTGGGTGCACGATGCCGGCCGCATGCTGCTGGGGGCCATTGTGGTGCTGGCGCTGCTGTTCGGCGTACTGCGTCCGGCGCTGCGTGCCATCACCGGCCAGGCGAAGAAGCACGACCCGCTGGCACTGGAACCGCATACCGCTGACGTACAGCTGGTCGATGACGATGGCAGCCCGCTGCCGGCCCTGGGTGCCGAGCGCGCTGGCCTGGGTGGACCGGAGGCGCTGGCCCTGCCGGTGGACTCCTACGAGGAACGACTGCGGATGGCCCGTGAAGCCGTGAAGACCGACTCCAAGCGCGTGGCCCAGGTGGTCAAGGGTTGGGTGGCCAATGACTGAGGTACCGCTGACCGGAGTGCAGCGCGCCGCCGTGCTGCTGCTGTCGCTGGGTGAACTGGACGCGGCCGAAGTGCTGCGTCACATGGAACCCAAGGAAGTCCAGAAGATCGGCATCGCGATGGCCACCATGTCCGACATCACCCGCGAACAGGTGGAACGGGTGATGGACCAGTTCGGCCAGGAGCTGGGCTCCAAGACCTCGCTGGGCGTGGGGTCGGACGACTACATCCGCAACATGCTGGTGCAGGCACTGGGCAGCGAGAAGGCCGGCAACCTGATCGATCGCATCCTGCTGGGCCGCAACACCACCGGCCTGGATGCGCTGAAGTGGATGGATCCGCGTGCGGTCGCCGACCTGGTCCGCAACGAGCACCCGCAGATCATCGCCATCGTCATGGCCCACCTGGAAACCGACCAGGCCGCCGATGCGCTGAAACTGCTGCCCGACCGCACCCGCGTGGACGTGCTGCTGCGCATCGCCACCCTCGATGGCATTCCGCCGAACGCACTCAATGAACTCAACGAGATCATGGAGCGCCAGTTCGCCGGCAACCAGAACCTGAAGTCATCCAACATCGGCGGCGTGCAGTGCGCGGCCAACATCCTCAACTTCATGGACAGCGGCCAGGACCAGGCGATCCTGGGCGAGATCGCACGCATCGACGCGCCCTTGAGTGGCCGCATCCAGGACCTGATGTTCGTGTTCGACGACCTGGTGGATCTGGACGACCGCGAGATGCAGCTGGTGCTGCGCGAAGTCAGCGGCGAGCGGCTGGGACTGGCCCTGCGCGGCGCCGACATCAAGGTCCGCGACAAGATCACCCGCAACATGTCCCAGCGTGCCGCCGAGATCCTGCTGGAGGACATGGAGGCCCGTGGGCCGGTGCGTCTGTCCGACGTGGAAGGCGCGCAGCGCGAGATCCTGGCCATCGTCAAGCGCATGGCCGATGAAGGCACCATCACCATCGGCGGCAGCGCGGAGGCCATGCTGTGAGCACGGTCGTGCGCTGGCTCGCCCCTGACCTGCTGGCCCAGCCGGAACCCGTGCTGGAACAGGAGGACGCGTCCGGGCACGCCGGGCCGGATCCGGAGCACGAGCCGGAACCGCCGCTGCAGTTGCCGACCCTGGAAGAGATACAGGCCATCCAGGACAGTGCCGAGAAGGAAGGCTTCCAGCACGGCCATGCGGAGGGCTATGGCCAGGGCCAGGCCGAGGTGCGCCGGCTTGCCGCGCAGATCGAGGGCATCCTGGACAACTTCAGCCGCCCGCTGGTCCGCCTGGAGAACGAGGTGGTCGGTGCGCTGGGAGAGCTGGCGGTCCGCATCGCCGGTGCCCTGGTCGGTCGCGCCTACGAGGCCGAACCGGCGCTGCTGGCACAGCTGGTCGGCGAAGCCATCGATGCGGTCGGCGGCAGCACGCGCGAAGTGGAAGTGCGCCTGCACCCGGACGACATCGCTGCCCTCGCCCCCTTGCTCACCCTGCCACCGCAGCAGCGGCTGGTTGCCGACACCAGCCTCAGCCGCGGCGACCTGCGCGTGCATGCCGAGGCCGTGCGCATCGACGGCACTCTCGAAGCCCGCCTGCGTGGCGCGCTGGACGCAGTGATCCGCCAGACCGGAGCGAACGCATGACGGCCGAAACGCCACTGCCGCCGCCTGCGGCCGACTGGGCCCTGGCCCGCAATCTACGCTTGGCCCGTCGCCTGGACGGGCTGCGCGTGGACACCGCACACGGCCGTGGCCTGATCCGCGAAGGCGTGCTGCGCCGCGCGGTCGGGCTGACCCTGGAAGCGGTCGGCTGCGAAGCACCGCTGGGGGCCAGCTGCAAGGTCGAAGTGGTCGACGGTGGCTGGGTGGATGCCGAAGTGGTCGGCTTCGCCGGTGAGCGCACCTACCTGATGCCCAGCGCCGAACTGCATGGCCTGTTGCCCAACGCGCGGGTCGTGCCATCGGCACGGCGCGGCGGCGTGGAAGTGGGCGAAGGCCTGCTCGGCCGGGTGATCGACAGCGATGGCGTGCCGCTGGACGGCAAGGGCCCGATCCGTGCCGAAGGCCACGTCGGCATGGCCGGTGTGTCGATCAATCCACTCGCGCGCGAGCCGATCACCCAGCCACTGGATGTGGGCGTGCGCGCCATCAACGCACTGCTGCCGATCGGCCGTGGCCAGCGTGTCGGCCTGTTCGCCGGCTCCGGCGTCGGCAAATCGACACTGCTGGGCATGATGACCCGCTACACCGCTGCCGACGTCATCGTGGTCGGGCTGATCGGCGAACGCGGCCGCGAAGTGCGCGATTTCGTCGAAACCACGCTGGGCGAGGAAGGCCTGCGCCGCGCGGTGGTGGTCGCCAGCCCGGCCGACCGGCCACCGCTGGCGCGCCTGCATGGCGCCTACCGTGCAACCGCCATTGCCGAATGGTTCCGCGACCAGGGCCTGAACGTCCTGCTGCTGATGGACTCGCTGACCCGCTTCGCGCAGGCACAGCGCGAGATCGGCCTGTCGGTGGGCGAACCGCCGACCACGCGCGGCTACCCGCCGTCGGTGTTCGCCAAGCTGCCCGCGCTGGTCGAACGCGCCGGCAACGGCGCCAAGGGGCGCGGCTCCATCACCGCGTTCTACACCGTGCTGACCGAAGGCGACGATCCGCAGGATCCGATCGCAGACGCCGCACGCGCGATCCTCGACGGCCACATCCTGCTGTCGCGCCGGGTCGCGGACAGCGGCCTGTACCCGGCCATCGACGTGGAATCGTCCGTCAGCCGCGTGGTCACGGAAATCGCCGACGAACCGTGGCGCCTGCGCATCCGCAAGCTCAAGCGGCTGGTGTCGGCCTACTCGGCCAACCGCGACCTGATCGCCATCGGCGCCTACCAGCGCGGCAACGACGCAGCCACCGACGAAGCCCTGGAACGCTGGCCGGAAATCATGGAATTCCTGGGACAGGACGTGGCCAAGGCCGCGGATCTCCCGCACAGCCAGGCGGCGCTGCAGCGCCTGGTGGAAAACGAGGTGTAAGCGATGAACCAGTCCAAGCGTATCGACCCTCTGCTGAGGCGGGCACAGGAACATGAAGATGCGGTCGCCCGCGACCTGGCCGAGCGCCAGCGCCTTCTCGACACTCACCTGTCGCGTCTGGACGAACTGCGACGTTATGCCGAGGAGTACGCCAACGCACAGATGGCCGCGACCAGTCCCGCCCAGCTGTTGAACCGGCGTGCGTTCCTTGACCGCCTCGACAGTGCGGTGGAGCAACAGCAGCGCACCGTCGACGGCAACCGCGAGAAGGTCGAAGCCGAACGCGCGCGCCTGATCCTGGCCAGCCGCGACAAGGCGGTACTGGAGCAGCTGGCCGCCAGCTATCGCGCACAGGAAAAGGTGGTGACAGACCGCCGCGACCAGCGCGAGATGGATGACATCGGCGCGCGCCGCTCCCGCCTGGCGCAGGCCGAGGACCAGGACGGCGCAGACACCGGAGGCCGTTCGTGACGCCCGCCGCGCTTTCGGGCAGCAGCACGACGGCCACTCCGCCCGGCGTGGGCAGCAGCCCGTCGCGCACGGCACGCAGCGAAGGCGGCAAGGACTTCGGTCAGCTGCTGCAGGGCGGTGCGACCGTCCCGCCCGCGGACAGCCCCGCGCCGACCGGCGTTGCGGCCACCGGCAGCGATGACGCCGCCAGCGTGCGGCCCCCCGCCAGCGAGCAGGCTACGGGCGAGGCCGCTGCGCCACCGGCCGGCAAGGCTGCGACCGACCAGGACGCGACGACGGAAACCGACGAAGCGCCCTGGCCTCCATTTGGACTGGCCGGGCTGGTGCTGGCCACCCCACTGCCCGCCGACCCTGCGGCCAGCGTCCCACCGTCCGCAACGGGCACAGCGCCTCCGGCCCTGGCGGCGACCACCGCCCCCCCATCGCCGGTTGCCGCGTCGCCTGCCGCCGTGGTGCAGTCACCCGCCACGGGCGTCGATGGTGAGGACGGCGCACTGTCCCTGCCTGTGCTGCCGACGGGCGACGCCGCGCTGGAGCGCAGCGGTGACACCGACAGCACGTTGCAGGGTGATCGTGCCCCGCCTGCACCCCTGCAGGCGCCCCTGCCCGCCGCACTGCAGGATCTGAAGGCGGCGCTGTCCAGCAACGCGGTCTTCAACGGTGAACCGACGCCGAAGCCGGTGCTTGGCGACGATGGATTCGACCAGGCCATTGGCGCCCGCCTGGGCTGGCTGGCCGACCAGAAGATCGGCCACGCCCACATCCGACTGAGCCCGGACGATCTGGGGCCGGTGGACGTACGCCTGCAGCTCAACGGTGACAAGGTCCACGCCAGTTTCAGCAGCCCGCACGTGGATGTCCGCCAGGCGCTGGAAAGCAGCCTGCCACGCCTGCGTGAACTGCTGGGCGAACAAGGCTTCCAGCTGGCCCACGCCGATGTCGGCCATCAGTCGGGCGGCGGTGGCGCACCTGCCGGCCAGGCCGGGCAGGAGGCAGGTCGGGGTGACGGAGAACCGACGCGGGGTGATGCCAGCCTGCCGGCCACCCCGTTGATCCGCCAGCGTGGCCTGCTGGACGCCTACGCCTGACAGGTGTGCCAACCAAGGTTGGCACCCACCAGAGCGGAGCGGTTGGCACCCACCAGAGCGGAGCGGCTGGCACCCATCAGAGCGATGTGGTTGGCACCTGCCAGCATCGCGTTGGTGGGTGCGGAGCTTGCTCCGCACGGCCCCACCGGCACCCCGACGGAATTCCGTCGCACCCTGTTCCCGGTGCATCGGCACACCCCTTGCATATCCCGGTGAAGCAACCCTCAGGAGCTTCACCTCGTGGCCGCAGCCGCTGACAAAACCAAGAAGAACGTCGAAAAGGACAAGGCCCGCACGCCGCGCAGTCCGATCCTGATCACCGCGCTGGTGGCCGTACTGGCTGCCGCTGCCGCCGGTGGCGGCGTGTGGTTCTTCACCCAGTCCACGCAGGAAGAAAAGACCAGCCAGGCGCCGAAGAAGAAGAACGCCACGCCGGCACCGGCGCAGTACTTCGCGCTGGAGCCCGCGTTCGTGGTCAACCTCAATGGTCCCATCGACGGCCCGCGCTACCTGCAGCTGGAAGTGCAGCTGATGACCCGTGATCCGGCCGCGCTGGAGGCCATCAAGACCCACGCCCCGGCCCTGCGTGCACGACTGCTGATGCTGTTCTCGCAGGTCGAGCCGGCACAGATCGCCGATATCGCCGGCAAGAAGAAGCTGCAGGCCGATTCGCTGGCCGAGGTGCAGAAGGTGCTCAAGGCCGAGACCGGCAGCAATGGTGCCGACGATCTGCTGTTCACCAGCTTCGTGACCCAGTAAGGGCCCACCGATGAATGATCTGCTGTCCCAGGACGAGATCGATGCCCTGCTCCACGGCGTGGACAGCGGCGCGGTCGAGACCGACCCGGAGCCGCCCTCCGGCGAAGCGCGTTCATACGACTTCGCCAGCCAGGACCGCATCATCCGCGGCCGTATGCCGACGCTGGAAATGGTCCACGAGCGCTTTGCGCGCCTGTGGCGCATCGGCCTGTTCAACCTGATCCGGCGCTCGGCCGAACTGTCGGTGCGCGGCATCGAGCTGATCAAGTTCAACGACTACATGCATTCGCTGTATGTGCCGACCAACCTGAACCTGATCCGTTTCAAGCCACTGCGCGGCACCGGCCTGATCGTGTTCGAGCCGACCCTGGTGTTCGCCATCGTCGACAACTTCTTCGGCGGCGACGGGCGCTACCCCACCCGGATCGAAGGCCGCGAGTTCACCGCCACCGAGATGCGCGTGATCCATCTGCTGCTGAAGCAGACCTTCGCCGACCTGCGCGAAGCGTGGGCACCGGTGATGGACGTGGAATTCGAGTACATCAACTCGGAGATCAACCCGCACTTCGCCAACATCGTGACCCCGCGCGAATACGTGGTGGTGTGCCGCCTGCATGTCGAGCTCGACGGCGGTGGCGGCGACATCCACGTCACCCTGCCGTACTCGATGCTCGAACCGATCCGGGAGCTGCTCGATGCCGGCATCCAGAGCGATCGCAACGACCGCGACGAAAGCTGGGGCCAGACCCTGCGCGAGCAGCTCAACATCGCCGAAGTGACCCTGTCCAGCGTGCTGGCCAGCAAGCGCATGACCCTGCGTGACCTGACCCGGTTGAAGGTCGGCGACATCCTGCCGATCGAGCTGAGCCCGCAGGTGCCGCTGTGCGTGGAGAACATCCCGGTGTTCACCGGCGAATTCGGCATCGCCAACGGCATGAATGCCGTGAAGATCACTGCTACCCATCCGCCGGGCACCCGCCCGCGCGTACCCGTCATCCAGGAAGACCCGCAATGAACGATACCGACGCCCTCGAACCGACTCCGGCCCAGTTCGGCACCCTGCACGCCGACGAGGCCTCCGGGGTCGATCTGAATCTGGACGTGATCCTCGACGTGCCGGTGACCCTGTCGCTGGAAGTCGGCCGCGCCCGCCTGCCGATCCGCAACCTGCTGCAGCTCAACCAGGGTTCGGTGGTGGAGCTGGAGCGTGGCGCCGGTGAATCGCTCGACGTATTCGTCAACGGCACCCTGATCGCGCATGGCGAGGTCGTGGTGATCAATGACCGCTTCGGCGTGCGCCTGACCGATGTGGTCAGCCCGAGCGAACGCATCCGGAGACTGCGTTGAGCCTGCTGGCGTCCACCCTGCTGGGCGTCGGCAAGGCCGCCGCCCCGGTCGGCCAGCACGCGGCCTCGGCACCGGGCCTGTTCGGCGCGGTGCTGGCGCTGCTGGCCGTGCTGGCCCTGGTGGTCGGCCTGGGCTGGCTGCTGAAGCGCCTGCCCGGCAGCGGCTTCCGCCCGGCCGACGGCATGAAGCTGGTGGCCAGCCTCAGCGTCGGCGCCAAGGAACGCGTCGTGGTGGTGGAGGTCAACGGCCAACAACTGCTGCTGGGCGTCACCGCCGGCAGCATCAACGCCCTGCACACCCTTTCCGAACCGCTGCCGCCGCCCGCGCCGGTGCGCGTGCCGGACCTGAAGAACCTGCCGAATTTCGCCCAGCTGCTGCAGCAGCGGCTGCGCAAGGACCCCTGACATGCGTGTCATCCGTACCCGTCCAGCTACCCTGATCGCGTGGCTGCTGCTGATTGCCCTGTGCCTGCTGCCCGCGCTCGCCTTTGCCGCGCCGGGCGCTGCTCCGACCACGCCACTGCCGGATGTCAACGTGGGCAGGATCGGTGGCCAGCCGGTCAGCCTGCCGCTGCAGACACTGCTGCTGATGACGGCGATCACCCTGATCCCGTCGATGCTGCTGGTGCTGACCTCGTTCACCCGCATCATCATCGTGCTGGGCCTGCTGCGGCAGGCACTGGGCACCGGCCAGACCCCGTCCAACCAGGTGCTGCTGGGCCTGGCCCTGTTCCTCACCGCGATGGTGATGATGCCGACCTGGGACAAGGCGTGGAGCAGCGGAATGGCGCCCTACCTCAACGGCCAGATCGACTTCCAGACCGCGTGGACACTGACCACCCAGCCGCTGCGCGGCTTCATGCTGGCGCAGATCCGCGAGACCGACCTGATGACCTTCGCCGGCATCGCCGGGCACGGCACCTACGCCAGCCCGGATGCGATCCCGTTCCCGGTCCTGGTCGCCTCGTTCGTGACCAGCGAACTGAAGACCGCCTTCGAGATCGGTTTCCTGATCTTCATCCCGTTCGTGATCATCGATCTGGTCGTGGCCAGCGTGCTGATGTCGATGGGCATGATGATGCTGTCACCGATGCTGGTCTCGGCACCGTTCAAGATCCTGCTGTTCGTGCTCGTCGACGGCTGGGTGCTGACGGTGGGAACGCTGGCGGCCAGCTTCAATCCGGCGTGACCCGGACCGGCGTGATTGCAGGGGCCGCCAGCCATTGCCGGCGGCCGCATTGACCACCGCCGGGCAGGACCCGGCGCTACCGATGGAAAGACGATGTCTCCCGAACTTGCCCTGACCGAACTGCGTGGCGGCCTGATTGCCGTACTGTGGGTGGCTGGCCCGCTGCTGCTGACCGTACTGGTGGTAGGTGTGGTGGTCGGTGTCGTGCAGGCCGCGACCCAGCTCAATGAGCCCACCATCGCCTTCGTCGCCAAGGCGGCAGCGTTGACCGCCGTGCTGTTCGCCCTGGGCAGCCTGCTGATCGGCCATCTGGTCGAATACACCACGCTGCTGTTCCAGCGCATTCCGCACCTGATCGGCTAGGACGCGCACCGCGATGGATGCCGCCACCCAGATGGCTGCCGACGGCCTGCAGGCCTTCGGCATGATCGGCACCGTGCTGTGGACGATGCTGCGCATCGGCGCGGTAGCCATGGCCATGCCCATGGTCGGCACCCGTGCGGTGCCGGCGCGGATCCGCGTGGTACTGGCCGGTACCCTCGCCATCGCGCTCGCCCCGCTGCTGCCGCCCGTGCCGGAGTGGACCGGCTTCGATGCGGCCACCGTGCTGACCATCGCCCGTGAGCTGGCCATCGGCGTGGCCATCGGCTTCCTGCTGCGGCTGGTGTTCGAAGCTGGCGCGATGGCCGGCGAACTGGTGGCACAGGGCACCGGCCTGGCGTTCGCGCAGATGAGCGACCCCCTGCGCGGCGGCACCTCCGGCGTGATCGGGCAGTGGTTCTACCTGTTGTTCGGCCTGCTGTTCTTCACCGCGAACGGCCACCTCGCGCTGATCTCGCTGGTCGTGGACAGCTACCGGGCACTGCCGATCGGTGCGCCGCTGCCCGATCCGCACGCGTTCTTCAGCATCGCCCCGACGTTCCTGCTGACCGTGCTGCGCGGTGCGTTGACACTGGCCATTCCGTTGACGGTGGCGATGCTGGCGGTGAACCTGGCGTTCGGCGTGCTCGCCCGTGCGGCACCTGCGCTCAATCCGATCCAGCTCGGGCTGCCGGTGTCGCTGCTGCTGGGCCTGTTCCTGCTGGTCCTGCTGGCCGGCGAAATGGGGCCGCCGGTGCAACGACTGTTCGATGCGGCGTTCCAGGCTGCGGATGCGGTCACACACTGACGCTTCCATCACGCTTTGCTGCTTGCCGTCCCCCGGGGGACGCGCGTTAGAGTGAATACGCGGCAACCGGGGGGATGCCGCACCTGGCGGCCGCTTCTGGCTGCCTGCCACATGCATGCCCCACCGTAGTTTCCGTCGACAGGCAGGTCCGGGAGACTGACGAATGCTGGTAGGCACGTACAACGCATGGCTGGTGGCAGTCTCGCTGTTGGTGGCCGTGATGGCTTCCTACACGGCATTGGCGATGGCCGGACGCACGGTCACGGCACCCGGCAGGGGCGCGACCTGGTGGTGGCGGCTCGGTGGCGGCTTCGCGATGGGCCTGGGCATCTGGTCGATGCACTTCATCGGCATGCTGGCCTTCGACCTGCCCATTCCGCTGGGCTACGACCTGCCGATCACCCTGCTGTCGCTCGCCCTGGCCATCGCCTCGTCGGTGTTCGCGCTCTGGCTGGTCTCGCTGCCCACCCTGCCACATCCACGCCTGGCAGGGGGCGCCTTGCTGATGGGCACCGGCATCGCCGGCATGCATTACGTCGGCATGGCCGCGATGCGCATGCAACCCGGCATCGACTACCACACGGGCTGGCTGCTGCTGTCGCTGCTGGTTGCGGTCGCTGCATCCTGGACCGCCCTCTACGTCGCCTTCCGCCTGCGCGCGCAGCGCACCCGGGTCGGTGACCGGCTGGCCGCCGCCGCCCTGCTCGGTCTGGCCATCGTGGGCATGCACTACACCGGCATGGCCGCCGCACGCTTTCCACAGGGCAGCATCTGCGGCGCTGCGGTGGGCGATGGCCTGCAGAGCACCTGGCTGGCGATGCTGGTGGTGGTGCTGACCGTCGCGATCCTGGCGGTGGTGCTGGTGGTGTCCTGGCTGGACCAGCGGGTGGAAGCGCAGCTGCTGCGCCTTCGCAACGCGATGCTGAGCACCTCGCTGACGGATGCGCAGGAGGAATTGACCCAGGCCGCGCTGCACGACCCCTTGACCCGCCTTCCGAACCGGCTGCTGCTGCAACGGCGCATCGTGCAGTCACTGGCCGAAGCCGAACAGGGCGGCAGCCGCTTCGCGGTGATGTTCATGGACCTGGATGGCTTCAAGCAGGTCAACGATGCCTATGGCCACCAGGCCGGCGATGCCCTGCTGGTGGCCGTCGCCGAGCGCACCCGCCAGCTGCTGCGGCCGAACGACCTGCTGGCGCGGCTGGGCGGCGACGAGTTCGTGCTGGTGGTGCGCATCGACCATGACGAGGATCTACCGACCCTGGCCCGGCGCATCCTGCAGGCGGTGGGAAGCGGCCCGCTGCTGCCCGACAACGAACTGCAGGTGACTGCCAGCATCGGCATCGCCATCTGCCCCGACCACGCCGCCAGCGAACGCCAGCTGATGGCCTTCGCCGACGCTGCGATGTACCAGGCCAAGGAATCCGGCCGAAACTCCTTTGTCCTGTTCGCGGATTGGATGAACGACAGCGCCGAACAGCAGTTCCGCCTGCTGGCCGACCTGCGCCGGGCGATCGGCAGCGAACAGCTGTTCCTGCACTACCAGCCGAAGATCCGCGTGGCCACCCAGAAGGTCGCCGGCGCCGAGGCGCTGATCCGCTGGCGTCATCCGGAACAGGGCCTGATTCCACCGGATCGCTTCATCCGCCTGGCCGAGCGCAGCGGCGCGATCAACGAGATCGGCCGCTGGGCGCTGGACCAGGCGTGCCTGCAACTGCGGCACTGGCACGACGCCGGCCACGAGGGCTGGTCGATATCGGTCAACCTGTCGCCGGTCCAGTTCAGCTCGCCGCACCTGCTGCGCGATGTGCGCGACGTGATCGAGCGGCATCGCATCACGCCGCGCAACCTGGTGCTGGAGATCACCGAAAGCACCGTGATGCGCGACACCGACACCAGTTTGCGGCTGCTGCAGGCGTTGTCGGTGCTGGGGGTCGGCATCTCCATCGACGATTTCGGCACCGGCTATTCCAGTCTGCTGTACCTCAAGCGCCTGCCGGCCACCGAGATCAAGATCGACCACGCCTTCGTGCGCGATCTCGAACACAGCGCGGAGGACGTGGTGATCGTATCGGCGATCGTGGCGCTGGGCCATGCACTGGACATGGACATTGTTGCCGAGGGCGTGGAAACGGCTGCCCAGCGTGCCTACCTTGAGCGGCTGGGGTGCGATTACCTGCAGGGCTACCTGCTCGGCCGCCCGGTCGATGCGGGCCGTTTCATGCAACTGCACGACCTGCCGCGGCCACGGGTGGAGCTGGCGCAGACCCCGCCCCCACCGGCCCCGCCAGGGTAAGGTCGGACTCTCCGCGGCGGGCGGCCACCCACCGTATGATGGCCACGCGCCCGCCATTGCAAGGAACACCCCGTGACCTTACGCGCTCTTCTTGCTGGCCTGCTGCTGGCGCTCACCTGCACCGGCGTGGCCGCCAGCGATCTGCGGTGGTCACTGCCCCGCGATGCGCCGCCAGCACAGGTGGATACGGCACTGCAGGCGCTGGGTACGAAGCTGTTGCAGTCGGCAACGCTGACCGATGCACAGCGCTGCCATGCGCTGCTGGCCACGGGTCGCTACGCCGAGGCACGCACCATGATCGAGAAGCTGCGCGCGACGCTGGCCGCTGCCGGCGATGGCGCGGCGGCCCAGCGCTGGATGCCGATGCTGCTGGCAAGCACTGGCGCGCGGGATGCGGAAGCGTATTCGCGCGCCTTCCATTCGGCCTTTGCTGGCCTGGATGATGTTGCCGCCGTGCAGGCCGATGCAGCGCTTGCCTTGCCTCCCGCTGCGGTACAGGCGCAGCTGACGCAGGCGCTTGCGGCACAGGCCGATGCCGCCACCGTGCCGCAGTCAGCCGCGCTGGAGCTGGTGCGTCTGCAGGCTGTGTTGCGCGCGCAGACCCTGGCTGCGGCACTCGCCCCTGCACTGCTTGACGCAGAACAGCAACGCCGCTTCGTGATCGACAGCGGAGTGCGTATCCCCGTGGCCGAAGGGGTGGTGCTGTCCGCACAGCTGGCACGGCCCCGCAGCGCGTCCGCGCCGCTGCCGACGGCCATGCTGTTCACCATCTACACCGACCCGCCCAAGAACCGTCTGAAGATGCTGCTGGCCGCAGCCCACGGCTACGCCGGCATCGTGGTCGACGCACGCGGAAAAGGTCAGGGTACCGGCACCATCGCCCCCTACGAACACGACGGGGTGGACGCCAATGCCGCGATCGACTGGGTCAGCCGCCAGCCCTGGAGCGACGGTCGGGTCGCCATGTATGGCGGCAGCTATGAAGGATTCACCGCATGGGCGGCAGCGCGCCATCACCATCCGGCACTGAAGACCATCGTGCCCTACGTGGCTGCCATTCCGGGCCAGGGCCTGCCGATGGAGAACAACGTATTCCTCAGCGCCAACTACGGCTGGGCCTTCTACGTGGCCAATGGCCCGATGCTGGATACCGACACCTATGGGCAGCAGGACCGGTGGTCACAGCTGCCCGGCCGCTGGTATGCCTCCGGCCGGCCGTACCGGCAGATCGACCAGATCGACGGCACCCCCAATCGCTGGCTGCAGCGCTGGCTCGCCCACCCGGCCTATGATGGTTACTGGCAGGCCATGGTGCCGTACGCCGAAGACTTCAGGGACATCCGCATTCCGGTGCTGACCATTACCGGCTACTACGACGACGGCCAGATTTCCGCGTTGCAGTACTTCACCGATCACATGCGCTACCGGCCGGACGCCGATCATGTCCTGCTGATCGGGCCGTATGACCACGGCGGTGCCCAGGCCGCCAGCAAGCCGATGCAGCTGCGCGGCTACACGGTGGACCCGGTCGCGCAGTTCGATACGCCTGCGCTGACCTTCCAGTGGCTGGACCACGTACTTCGCGGTGCCCCGCGCCCGGCGCTTCTGGCCGACCAGGTCAACTTCCAGCTGATGGGCAGCAACACCTGGGGGCATGCAGCCACCCTTGATGCCGCTGCGGGCGGCCACCGCACGTACTACCTGTCGGCAGCCGCTGAGGGCGACCATCACCCGTTGCAGGAACAGCGGCCAACGCCGGGAACACTGCGGCAGACGGTGGACCTCGCTGACCGCACGGAGGTCCGGCATGGCTACTATCCGTTCCCGATCGTGGCCGCCGGGGACGAGTCGGACACGGCACTGACCTTCCTCTCCGAGCCCTTCCCAGCACCGATGGACCTGATCGGACGCTTCTCGGGCGATCTGAAGGTCCGCATCAACAAGCGCGACATGGACTTCACGGTCACCCTGTACGAGCTGCTGCCCGATGGGCGCCGGATGCAGCTGTCCTACTACGTCGGCCGGGCCAGCCACGTACGCGACCCGACCACGCGGCAGCTGCTGGTGCCGGGGCGATGGACCGACCTGCCCTTCGATCGCACCCGCATGGTCGCCCGCCGTGTGGGCGCGGGCAGCCGGCTGCTGGTGAAGGTGGACGTGCTCAAGGACGCCATGCACCAGGTGAACCACGGCACCGGACGCGATGTCAGCGACGAGTCAGCCGCCGATGCCGGTGAGCCCCTGCAGGTGGACTGGCACAGCGACAGCACGCTGAGCATCCCGCTGCGGCCGGCCCTGCCCGGCTAGCGTCGGGCGTTGCCCCGGCGGTGAACCACACGCCGCGGAACAGTTCTTGCAGGCAGCCCGGCATCCCCTGCCGCAGTGCCCGTGATGTCCGAGAACGAATCCGCCGGCGAAAAGACCGAACAACCCACCGAAAAACGCCTGCGCGAGGCCCGGGAACAGGGCAACCTGCCGCGTTCCCGCGAACTGGGGACCGCCGCGGTGTTCGGTGGCGGCGTGCTGGCGGTGATGGCCATGGGCGGCTCGATCGGCCGTGGTGCCACGCAATGGATGAAACAGGCGTTGAGTCCCGAGCAGGGGCTGCGGCAGAACCCGAAGGAACTGTTCGGCCACTTTGGCGACCTGCTGCTGCAGTTCATGCTGGTGATCACCCCGCTGGTGCTGGTCTGCCTGCTGGCCAGCTTCGTCGCCCCGCTGGTGATGGGCGGATTGCGCTGGTCGGCCAAAGCGATGATGCCCGACATCAATCGGCTGAACCCGCTGACCGGCCTCAAACGTCTGTACGGGCCGGAAGCCATCGCTGAATTCACCAAGTCACTGCTGCGCGTGGCGTTCGTGGGCGTCGCCGCCGGACTGGTGGTGTGGGGCGGCTTCGACACCCTGCGCGGGTTGATCCACCACCCACTGGAAACCGCCATCACCGATGGCCTGGGCTTCACCCTGCGACTGCTGCTGGCCACCGCCGGGGCAATGCTGGTGCTGGCGGCGATCGACGCGCCGTACCAGCGCTGGAACTGGATGCGCAAGCTGAAGATGACCCGCGAGGAACTGCGGCGGGAAATGAAGGAAAGCGAAGGCAGCCCGGAGGTGAAGGGCCGCATCCGCCAGCTGCAGCAGCAGATGGCCAACCGCCGGATGATGGAAGCGGTGCCCACCGCGGACGTGGTGGTGGTCAACCCGACCCACTACGCCGTGGCCCTGAAGTACGAGGGCGGCGCCATGAACGCGCCCACCGTGGTGGCGCTGGGCGTGGACGAGACCGCCCTGCGCATCCGTGAAGTCGCCGATGGCAACAAGGTCGCCATCGTCTCCGCCCCGCCTTTGGCACGCGCCTTGTATCGGGAAGGCCAACTCGGAAAGGAAATCCCCGTGAGACTGTATTCGGCCGTGGCCCAGGTCCTGTCCTACGTCTACCAGCTGCGCGCCTGGCGCACCGGCCCGATGCCGGGCGCCCCGCACATCGAGGTGGATGAATTCGGCAAGGGAGGCCGGGCATGAGCGCGCAGGCCTCGTCCGGATTCAACACCCGCCGGCTGCTGGAGATGATCCGCCAAGGCCTCGGCGCACCGCTGATCGTGCTGGCGCTGCTGGCGATGGTGGTGGTGCCGCTGGCGGCGCCCGTGCTCGATGCGCTGTTCACCTTCAACATCGCCATCTCGCTGATGGTGCTGTTGGCGGTGGTGTACGTGAAGCGCCCGCTGGATTTCACCATCTTCCCGATCGTGCTGCTGGTCACCACCATGCTGCGGCTGGCACTGAACGTGGCCTCCACCCGCGTCATCCTGCTCAATGGCCAGAACGGCCACGACGCGGCTGGCAAGGTCATCGCCGCGTTCGGTGAATTCGTGATCGGCGGCAACTATGCGGTCGGCATCGTGGTGTTCGCCATCCTGACCATCATCAACTTCGTGGTCATCACCAAGGGCGCCGGCCGTGTCTCGGAAGTGACCGCGCGCTTCATCCTCGACGCCATGCCCGGCAAGCAGATGGCCATCGATGCCGATCTCAACGCCGGCCTGCTGACGCGCGAAGAAGCCAAGCTGCGCCGCGAGGAGGTCCGCGAGGAAGCCGACTTCTATGGCGCGATGGACGGCGCCAGCAAGTTCATCCGGGGTGATGCGATTGCCGGCATCCTGATCCTGTTCATCAACATGCTCGGTGGCCTCGCCGTGGGCGTGCTGCAGCATGGCATGCCGTTCGGCGATGCCGCTGCGACCTACACCCTGCTGTCCATCGGTGACGGTCTGGTGGCGCAGCTGCCGGCCCTGCTGGTTTCCAGCGCAGTGGCGATGCTGGTCACCCGTGCCTCGCGCTCGCAGGACATGGCACAGGCGATGACCGGCCAGGTGTTCGGCCAGTACCGTGCCCTGGCCATCACGGCCGGCATCATCGGCCTGGTCGGCCTGGTGCCCGGCATGCCCAACGTCGCTTTCCTGACGCTTGCCTCCATTCTCGGCTTCATCGCCTGGAAGCTGTACCGGAAGGGACAGGCCCCGGCCCCGAGCGACGCTGCCGGCAGCGACCCCGGCGCGGTCAGTGCGCTGGGCCGACCGGCGGCGCCGGCCCCCACCGCGGAACTGAGCTGGGACGAACTGCGCCCGGTCGACCCGCTGGGGCTGGAGGTCGGTTACCGGCTGATTCCGCTGGTGGACAGCAATCAGGGCGGCGAACTCATGGCACGCATCAAGGGCGTGCGGCGCAAGCTGACCCAGGACGTGGGATTCCTGATTCCATCCGTGCACATCCGCGACAACCTGGAACTGCCGGCCAACGGCTACCGCGTGCTGGTACATGGCGTGCCGGTGGCAACCGCCGAGATCCATCCCGACCGCGAACTGGCGCTGGACCCCGGCAGTGCGCTCGGCCCGCTGGACGGCATCGCCGGCAAGGATCCCGCCTTCGGCCTGGACGCTACCTGGATCCAGCCGCACCAGCGCGCCCAGGCCGAAACCATGGGCTACACCGTGGTCGACCCGGCCACCGTGGTCGCCACCCATCTTTCCCACCTGATCCGCGAGCATGCGCCGGAGCTGCTGGGCCACGAAGAGGTGCAGCACCTGCTGGCCAACCTCGCCAAGAGCGCGCCCAAGCTCGTCGAAGATCTGACGCCCAAGGCGCTGCCGTTGTCGGCCGTGGTGCGGGTGCTGCAGAACCTGCTGGTGGAACGCATTCCGATCCGCCAGCTGCGCAAGATCGCCGAAGCACTGGTGGAGCACGCGCCGTCCAGCCAAGACCCGGCCACGCTCACCGCCGCAGTGCGCACCGCGCTCGGCCGCTTCATCGTGCAGGAGATCGCCGGAATGTCGGCGGAGCTGCCGGTGTTCACCCTCAACCCGCAATTGGAACGCGTCTTGCAGGAGTCCACGCAGGGCAACGGCGCCGCGCTGGAACCCGGGCTTGCCGAGCGACTGCATCAGAGTCTGGCCGAATGTGTCAGCAAGCAGGAAGCCCGCAACGAGCCCGCGGTCGTGCTGGTTCCCGGCCCGGTACGTGCCGCGTTGGCACGCCTGGTCCGTCACAGCGTTCCGTCGCTGTCGGTACTGGCGTACAGCGAAGTGCCGGAGGACAAGCGCCTGAAGCTGGTCGGAACGATCAGCTGACGCCGCCCACCGATGCGTCAGAAAACAGACACCACCTTCGAACCACCGCAACAGACAGATGCCAAGGGGAACCCGTTCCGTGCAGACCACCGACCACCCGCGTTCTCCCACCCCCACCCCGCCGTCCCCGTCCCGTGACCACAGCATGAAAATCAAACGATTCGTCGCCGCCGACATGCGCTCGGCCATGAACCTGGTGCGCAAGGAACATGGTCCCGATGCTGTGATCCTGTCCAACCGCCGGATCGAGGAAGGCGTCGAGATCGTCGCCGCAGCCAACTATGACGAGAGCGCGGTGCAACGCGCGCTGGAAGCCTCGCGGCGCGACTTGGCTCCGCCGCCGCCGAAACCGCGCACCGCCGCGGATGCAGTGATCGCCGCGGTCACCCGTCGCCGCTCCGCGACACCGGCCCAGCAGCCGGTGACGGCCACCACATCGGCCGTGGCCGCCCTCGCCCGCGCGGCCGTCGGTGCCACCGGCCGCACCCTGGACAGTGCGGACGAGATCGTGCCCACCCGCGGCAGTTCCGGCTTCGCTGCCACCCTGGCGCGTGCCACCGTCAACGATCCGGCACTGCCGGAGCAGATCTTCGCGCCGTTCGCGAGCGCCGTCGTGGCTCCCGCACCGGCGCCCGCCAACCGCGCCCGTTTCCTGATCGACCCGCCGCAGGACGAGCATCACGAATCCCCCGCGCCGGCAGTTCTGCCGCCGCCGCTGCCGATCACCGCTGCGGCCACTGCGCAGGCCGAGTCCGTGCACCCCGAGCCGCCGTACGCGCAGGACGTTGCCGAGACCACGCCAGCCCCTGCCGCTGCCGCTGAAGCGGAGACCGCGCCGGCCCCGGCGCCGCTCCTTGCCCCGACGCCGGTACTGACGGTGGTTGCACAGGACGATGCCGAGATCCGCCAGCTGCGCCACGAAGTGGCCGGCATGCGCCAGGTCATCGAGCGCGAGATGAACCGCTTCACCGACGAGCGCCTGCGCGGCTGCCCGGTGCGGGCGACCGCCCTGGACCTGATGGACGAGTACGGATTCGATGCCGGGCTGGCCCGCGATGTGGCCATGCAGATACCGCTGGAAACCGAAGCCCACCGGGGCCGCGGGCTGATGCTGGGCCTGATCTCGCGCAGGCTGCCGATCGCGCCGGTCGATCCGCTGGAAGAAGGCGGCGTGATCGCTCTGGTCGGTCCGACCGGGGCCGGCAAGACCACCACCATCGCCAAGCTCGCCTCGCGCTTCGCCGAGAAGCACGCGCCGCGCGATGTGGCCCTGGTCACCACCGACACGCTGCGCATCGGTGCCCGCGAGCAGCTGTACGGCTATGGCCGCCAGCTCGGCATCGCGGTGCATGAAGCCAACAGCGGTACCGACCTGGACCAGCTGCTGGAGCGGCTGAAGGACTACAAGCTGGTGCTGATCGATACCGCCGGCCTGGGCCCGCGTGACCGCGCCCTGGCCGCGCAGCTGCAGTGGCTGCGTGCCGCCCGCCAGGTCCGCACTCTGCTGGTGCTGCCGGCCAATACCAGCTTTGGCGACATGGACGAGGTGGTGCGCCGCTTCGGCTCGGCCAACCTGCAGGGCCTGGTGCTGAGCAAGCTGGATGAGACCGGCCGCTTCGGCAACGCCCTGTCAGTGGCGGTAGACCACGCGCTGCCGATCACCTGGGTGACCGATGGCCAGGACGTTCCGGACGACCTGCACCGGGCCAGCGCGGCCAATCTTGTACTTCGCCTTGAAGATTTGCGCCGAGCGGCCGATATGCCCTGCAACCCGGAGTTGAACCATGCCGTCGCGTGAGTACGCCAAGCTGACCAAGACCTTCCCGCTGTCGGCCACCCGCAGCGAGCCGCTCGGCCCTGTGCGCACCATCGCCGTGACCGGCGGCAAGGGCGGCGTCGGCAAGACCAACGTCTCGGCCAACCTGGCCGTGGCGCTGGCCGGCATGGGCAAGCGCACGCTGCTGCTCGACGCCGACCTGGGCCTGGCCAACATCGACGTGATCCTGGGCCTGAATCCCACCCACACCCTGGCGGATCTGGTCGCCGGCCGCTGCTCGCTGGAAGACGTGATCGTCGAAGGTCCGAACGGCGTGCTGGTGGTGCCGGCCGCGTCCGGTCGGCGGCACATGGCCGAGCTGGCCCCGGCCGAGCACATCGGCTTGGTGAACGTGTTCTCCGAACTGGAACGCGAGCTGGACATCATGGTGGTGGACACCGCCGCCGGCATCACCGATGGCGTACTGACTTTCTGCCAGGCCGCACAGGACACCGTTGTCGTGGTCTGCGACGAGCCGGCCTCGATCACCGACGCCTACGCACTGATCAAGGTGCTGTCGCGCGAGCGCGGCGTGGACCGCATCCAGGTGGTGGCCAACATGGTGCGCGACCCCAACGAGGGCCGCGTGCTGTATGAAAAGCTGACCCGGGTCTGCGAGAAGTTCCTTGCCGATGTCTCGCTGAACTACCTGGGCTGCGTGCCGCAGGATGACTGGCTGCGCCTGTCGGTGCAGCGCCAGCAGCCGGTGGTGAAGGCCTATCCATCCAGCCCGGCGGCGCTGGCGATCACCGAGATCGCCCGTCGCACCGCCCGCTGGCAGGCCCCCACCGAGCCACGCGGTGGCGTTGAATTCTTCCTCGAGCGCATCCTCAAGCAACGCGGGGTGGCAGCATGAAAGGCGCGGCCCAGTACAGGGAAGTCCAGCGCTCGGCGGCGACCGAGGTCATCGCCCAGCACTCGGACCTGGTGCGGCGCATCGCCCATCACCTGGCCGCACGCCTGCCGGCCAGCGTCGAAGTGGACGACCTGATCCAGGCCGGCATGATGGGCCTGATCGAAGCCTCGCGCAGCTACGACGCCGACCAGGGTGCCTCGTTCGAGACCTATGCCTCGATCCGCATCCGCGGCTCGATGATCGACGAGATCCGCCGCGGCGACTGGGTACCGCGATCGGTGCATCGGCGCGCCCGCGATGCGGCCGCCACCATCCGCCGCCTGGAGCAGACCACGGGCCGTGCAGCCAGTGCCACCGAGGTGGCGGCGGCCATGGACATGCCACTGCCCGAATACCTGCGGCTGATGGAGGACGCCTCGCGCGGCCAGGTGCTGAGCCTGGAATCGCGCATCGAAGACCAGGGCGAACTGGACACCGTCGCCCAGGGCGGACCCACACCGCAGCAGGTCCTGGAACGTGGCGAATTCGGCCGCGAACTGGGCAAGGCCATCGGCCATCTGCCCGAACGCGAACAGCTGGTGCTCTCGCTGTACTACGAGCAGGAGCTGAACCTGAAGGAGATCGGCGCGGTGCTCGGCGTGAGCGAATCGCGCGTCTGCCAGATCCACGGCCAGGCCGTGCTGCGCCTGCGCGGCCGGCTGAAGATCTTCGAGGCCGCGGATGCCGGGCTTGAAGAATGAACATGCCTGCGGCGGCCACGGCCACCGCGGGCGACTGAACAACAAAGGAACTCCGCTTTGAACAAGAACATGCGCATCCTGATCGTCGACGACTTCTCGACCATGCGCCGCATCGTCAAGAATCTGCTGGGCGATCTGGGCTTCACCAACACCGCCGAAGCCGAGGACGGGCATGCCGCACTGTCGATGCTGCAGAGCCAGCCGTTCGACTTCGTGGTCACCGACTGGAACATGCCGGTGATGACCGGCATCGAGCTGCTCAAGGCGATCCGCGCCGATGCCAAGCTCAAGACCCTGCCGGTCCTGATGGTCACCGCCGAGGCCAAGCGCGAGCAGATCATCGAAGCGGCGCAGAGCGGCGTGAACGGCTACATCATCAAGCCGTTCACCGCGCAGACGCTGGAAGAGAAACTGGGCAAGATCTTCGAACGCCTGGCGGCCAGCGCCTGATGGACGCCACGGTCGACAAGAACGCCCTCGCCCTGCGCCTGCAGGAAGCCCTCGACGCGCTCGAATCCGGCGACGAGAGCGCCTGGCGCCAGCGCATCGATGCCCTGGTGGCCGCACGCACGCAGCCGATGATGAGCGGCCTGTCACGGCTGGCCCGCGAACTGGGCCAGGCCCTGGGCGAACTGCCGACCGTCCCCAGCGAGGCGGGCGAGCTGGACGACGCCTGCGCGCGCCTGGACCATGTGGTGGCGATGACCGAACAGGCCACGCACCGCACCCTGGACCTGGCCGAAGAGTGCCGCAGCCTCACCGAACAGCTGCGCGCCGAAGGCCTGCAGCCGGGGCAGGATGCGCAGCTGGAACGCATCCGCCACAACCTGACCGAGATTGCCCTGACCCAGAGCTATCAGGACCTGACCGGACAGATCATCCGTCGCGTGGTCGGCATCGTCCGCCGCGTGCACGAAGGCTTTGGCGCGCTGGGCCTGCCACCGGAGCAGCATCGCACCGATCCGGCGCTGGCCGGACCGGCACTGAAGGGACTGGACCGTCACGCGGTCTCTCAGAACGACGCCGACGACCTGTTGTCGGACCTGGGACTGTAAGCATGAGCGCGGTATCCGACGACATCACCGCCGATTTCATCATCGAGGCACAGGAAATCCTGGATCGCCTCGGCGAACAGCTGGTGTCGCTGGAACAGGCGCCGCAGGACGCCGACCAGCTCAACGCCGTGTTCCGTGGCTATCACACGCTCAAGGGCGGCGCCGGCTTCCTCGGCATCACCGCCATGGTCGAGCTGTGCCATGCCGCCGAAGAGGCACTGGGCGCCGCCCGCGCTGGCCAGGCGGTGCTGCAGCCGCATCACTTCGATGCCGCACAGCAATCCCTGGACTACCTGCAATCGATGCTGGATGCCGTGTCTTCCGGCAACGAACCCGGCTATGCCCCGCCGGACCTGATCGCCCAGTTCGACGTGCACGGCGCTGCTGCGCCGGCCGCCGCCGCTCCCGCAGCGGCCGCGCCCGCTGCCGGTGACCTGATCACCGACGACGAGTTCGAGGCCCTGCTCGATCAGCTGCACGGCAGCAACGCCCCCACCGCGGTGGCGACGCCGGCCAAGGCCGACGATGGCCTGATCAGCGAGGATGAGTTCGAAGCCCTGCTTGACCAGCTGCACGGCGGCGCCGCCCCGGGCGCGAAACCCGTGACTGCCCCGCCGGCGCCTGCACTGCCCGCACCGCGCCCCGCGGCCGCCGCGGCCAAGCCCGCGGCCAACAAGCCGGTGGCCGAGGCCGAGCACACCGTGCGCGTGGATACCAAGCGGCTGGATGCGATCGTCAACCTGATCGGCGAGCTGGTGCTGTCGCGCAACCGGCTCAAGACCCTGCGTGCGCGCCTGCGCGACGAGGAACTGGACCGCGCCGTGTCGACCCTGGACATCGCCACCGCGCGCCTGCAGTCGGCAGTGATGCGCACGCGCATGCAACCGGTCGGCAAGGTGTTCTCGCGCTTCCCCAAGGTCGCCCGCGATGTTGCCCGCTCGCTGAAGAAGGAAGTGGACCTGGAGCTGGTCGGCGCCGAAACCGAGCTTGACCGCAACCTGGTCGAGGCCCTGGCCGACCCGCTGGTGCACCTGGTCCGCAACGCCATCGACCACGGTGTGGAGATGCCCGATCTGCGCGAAGCACAGGGCAAGCCACGCATGGGCCACGTGCGTCTGTCGGCCCAGCAGGAAGGCGACTACGTCAGCATCGAGGTGCAGGACGATGGCGCCGGCATCGATCCGGAAAAACTGCGCGCGAAAGCACGCGAAAAGGGCTTGATCGACCCGGAGGCGGCGGCCCGGCTGAGCAGCGAGGAATGTCTGCACCTGGTGTTTCTGCCCGGCTTCTCCACCAAGCAGCAGGTGACCGACATCTCCGGCCGCGGCGTCGGCATGGATGTGGTGCAGTCGCGCATCCGCGAGCTCAGTGGGCAGATCCAGATCCAGTCGGAACTGGGCCGGGGCAGCCGTTTCCTGATCCGCGTGCCGCTGACCCTGGCGATCCTGCCAACCCTGCTGGTGCAGGCCGGCGAGGACGTCTATGCGCTGCCGCTGGCGCGCGTGATGGAAGTGCTGCATGCACCGCGCACCTCGCTGGGCTGGTTCGATGGCCGGGCGGTGCTGGATCGTCGCTCGCACACCCTGCCGCTGGTCGATCTGCGCCAGTGGCTGGATGTGACGCCCGCCGCCTCGGCGCTGCTCACCATCGTGGTGCTGCAGGCCGGCGAGGCGCGCTTCGGCCTGGTCGTGGACCAAGTCCGTGGGCGCGAGGAAGTGGTCATCAAGCCATTGCCGAAGGCCCTGCGCGGCCTGCGCGGCTACGCCGGTGCGACGCTGATCGGTGATGGCCGGATGGCCCTCATCCTCGACGTGGATGGCCTGCGATGACGCTCGCCGGGCATGGCCCGGCGAACCAGAAACTGTGACTACCGTCTGTACGCGATCGACCGGTGTCTCAAGTCCCATTCACACACGCCGATACCGGACCCATGGATAGACTCAGCCTCATCGGACTCTTTCTCGCCCTGGCCTCGCTGGTCGGCGGCAGCATCCTCAAGGGCGCCGGACTGGCGTCCCTGTGGTCGCCTGCGGCGTTCGTGATCGTCATCGTCGGCACCATCGCCGCGATCCTGCTGCACACCGCACCCGCCGTATTCAGGCATGCCTTCCGGATCGTGCGCTGGGTCGTGCGCCCGCCGCACAGCGATCGTCGCGAGCTGATCCAGCAGATCGTCGAGTGGAGCAACATCGCCCGCCGCCAGGGCCTGCTGGGCCTGGAAGCGCAGGTGGAAGCGCAGCAGGATCCGTTCCTGCGCAAAGGCCTGCAGCTGCTGGTCGACGGCGTCGAGCCCGAATCGATCCGGCACATGCTGGAGATCGAGCTGGGCAGCCAGGAACACCGTGACCAGGCCGCTGCCAAGGTCTTCGAGGGCATGGGCATCTATGCGCCGACGCTGGGCATCATCGGTGCGGTGCTGGGCCTGATCGCCGTCATGAAGAACCTGGCCGACCCCAGCAAGCTGGGGCATGGCATCGCCGCCGCCTTCACCGCCACCATCTACGGCATCGCGTCGGCCAACCTGCTGTTCCTGCCGATCGCCGCCAAGCTGAAGGGAGTGATCGCCCACAACAGCCGCGACCGCGAGATGGTCATCGAAGGCCTGATCTCGATCGCGCAGGGCGAGAACCCGCGGAACATCGAAACCAACCTGTCCGGCTTCCTGCACTGACATGGCCCGCCGCAGACACCACGAAGAGCACGCCAACCATGAAGCATGGGCGATCCCCTATGCCGATCTGATGACGCTGCTGCTGGCCTTCTTCGTGGTGATGTATGCGATCTCCTCGATCAACGAAGGCAAGTACCGGATCATGGCCGATGCGCTCACCGATGCCTTTGGTGGCGCGCCGCGCACCATCAATCCGGTGCAGGTCGGCAACAAGCAGGTGCAGGGGGGCGGCTGGGACAGTCCTTCGGTGATCAAGTCCGGCACCAAGATCGGCCCGTCCGCACCGGCACCCTCGCACGACCCTACCCTGCTGCCGGCCATGGCCTCGCAGATGCGCATGCCGGTCTCGGTGCACGACCAGCAGCAGATCGCCCGTGCCGAGCGCCAGCTCAGCAGCATCGCCGACCGGTTGACCGCCGCGCTGTCGCCGCTGATCGAGCGCGGCATGATCAGCGTGCGCCGCACCGAGCTGTGGATCGAAGTGGAGATCAACAGCGACATCCTGTTCCCGACCGGCTCGGCGGCGCTGGACGTGCACGCGCGCGGGACGCTGTCCAGCCTGGCCGGTGTGCTGCGCGACGTACCCAACAGCGTGCGGGTGGAAGGCCACACCGACAACGTGCCGATCGCCACCGCCACCTTCCCCTCCAACTGGGAACTGTCGGCCGCGCGGGCCGCCAGCGTGGTCCACCTGTTCGCCGACCAGGGCCTGCAGCCTTCGCGTCTGGCCATGGTCGGCTACGGCCAGTTCCGCCCGCGCGAGGACAACGACAGTGCGCAGGGTCGCAACCGCAACCGGAGGGTGATGGTCATCATCCTGGCCGACACCTCGCACTCGGTCGACCCGCTGGGCCAGCGCCTGAACGCCGCCAACGGCGCGGCCGACCCGTCCGCCGGGCCTGCGGCAACACCCGCCACAGTGCCCTCCCCGTCCCCCATCGCACCGGTGCAGTTGCCACCGGTGCCGGCTGGCAGCCGTGTCGGCGCCGCCGCTCCCCCGGCAATGAAGGAGTAAACCCATGCGCATCTGGGCAGTCGCCAACCAGAAGGGCGGAGTCGGCAAGACGACGACCACCCTGGCCCTCGGTCGCAACCTGGCCACGCAGGGCCATCGCGTGCTGCTGATCGATCTTGATCCCCACGCCTCGCTCAGCCGCGCCTTCGGCGTGCCGGTGGACCCGCCACCGACCGGCGTACTTGAGCTGTTCAGCGCACCTCCGGCCGAGCTGTCCAGCCTTTGCCACACCAGCAGCGTCAGCGGCCTGGACTACGTCTGCGCACAGCCGGCACTGGCCACGCTGGAGCGCCGCAGCGCCAACCAGCCGGGCCTTGGCCTGGCGCTGCAGAACGCGCTGGCACGGCACCAGGGCCAGCACGACTACATCCTGCTCGACTGCGCGCCCACACTCGGCCTGCTGATGATCAATGCGCTCGCGGCAGCGGACCGCCTGATCATTCCGACGCAGGCCGAGCCGCTGGCACTGCACGGGCTGGACGGCATGGTGCGCACCGGTGAAATGGTCGAGCGCTCGCGCCGGCGCCCGCTGCCGATCTCGATCCTGCCCACCCTGTTCGACCGCCGCACCCGCACCGGCAACGAATCACTGCGCAGCATGCAGGACCGTCACGGCGCACGCGTCTGGGAGGATGCGATTCCGATCGACACGCGGGTCAGCAACGCGGCCGGCCTGACCCTGCCGAGCGTCGGCGAGGACTATCCCGGCCGCGGGCTCGCGGCCTACCGTCGCGCGCTGAACTGGATCCTTGGCGAGGATGCGCGCGCGCTGGAGCAAGCCGCATGAACACCACCGGCGTGCTGGACGACTATCTGGACGAGCTGCTGGGCGAAGCGATCGCCCCGGTGGCGGCCAGCCCCGATGCAGGCAACACGGCGCTTCCGGCGGCGATCGCCGAACGCGAGCCGACCTGGGACGACCTGCCGGCAGAGGTCATCTACGAAACCGGCAGCAGCGACGTGGTGCCCGTGGATGACGCCGCTCTGGCGGCCGCCTTCGAGGCCGCCAGCCAGTCCTCTGCACCGGCATCTGCCGAACGCCAGCCGACCTGGGACGATCTGCCCGATGAGGTGATCTACGAGACCGACGGCGCGGAAAGCCCGTTGCTGGCCCACACCGACAGCCCCGCGCTGCAGGCTGCCTTCGAGGCCGCCGCCAGCGGCGAAGGGGTGGATCCGGTGGCGCCCGCGCGGATCGTGCCCCCGGCACCCGCCGCTGCGCCGCCGGTAGTGGCCGCGCCGCCGCGTGTCGCCCTCGAAGCACCCGCCGCCAGCCGCCCTGCCAGCTGGCAGGAACTGCAGGCGCAGGCCCATCGACCCGCCAACAGCCCGCATCCGCAGCACCGCCGCGCGAACGAGCGCACCTCGCGCTGGCTGCGGATGCGCTGTGGCAGCCAGGCCTATGCACTGGAACTGCTGAAAGTGCAGGAGGTGGTACTGCCGGTACCCCTGCTGCCGCTGCGCGGCACTGCGCCGGCGATGCTGGGGATCATGAACCTGCGCGGCCAGGTGGTGCCCGTGATGGACCTTGGGCTGCACCTGGGCGCAGCGGCGGCCGAGGACGACGCACAGACCCGCATCGTGGTGCTGGAGGAGGACGGCGAGACCATCGGCCTGCGCGTCTCGGCCGTGGAAGACGTCGCCAATCTCACTGATTCGCAGATCGAGCCACCGGATACCGCCCGCATCTGCCAGATCTCCAACGACCTCTTCCGTGGTGTGGCCCGCGTCAGCCAACGGCCGATGATCCTGCTCGACGCCACCCGCCTGCTCAACTGAGGCGGGGTCCACGCGTTGCCCGGGCCCGTCGGAACGGGCACGCAGGGCCTCACCGCCCCCTAAAGAACCCCTGGCGGGTGCCGATATGGATGACGGAACCGTTTGTCCGGAGCAACGATGAGCACTGTCGAACTGGGTGAGGATCTCGGCATCGAGACCAGCACCGAGCTCAAGAACCGCCTCGCCCCGCTGGTAGCGCAGGTTGGCGAGCTGACCCTGGATGCAAGCCAGGTCGGCCGCGTCCACACCGCCGCCGTGCAGGTGCTGTGTGCATTCGTGCAGGCACGCCGCGAGGCGGGCCTGGACACCGGCTTCCACGGTTGCACTGCAACCTTCCGTGACGCCGCGCGCCTGCTGGGCGTCACCCAGGCCCTGGGCCTGGACGTACCCCATGACAACCTGAAATCTGTGGAGAACGCTGCATGAGCGCACGTATCTTGGTGGTGGACGATTCGGCGTCGATGCGCCAGATGGTGTCCTTCGCCCTCACCTCGGCCGGTTTTGCCGTCGAAGAAGCTGAAGACGGCGCGGTCGCGCTCGGCCGCGCGAAGGGACAGCGCTTCAACGCGGTGGTCACCGACGTCAACATGCCGAACATGGACGGCATTGCGCTGATCCGCGAGCTGCGCCAGCTGCCGGACTACAAGTTCACGCCGCTGCTGATGCTGACCACCGAGTCCGCCGCCGACAAGAAGTCCGAAGGCAAGGCCGCCGGCGCCACCGGCTGGCTGGTCAAGCCGTTCAACCCGGAACAGCTGGTCGCTACCGTGCAGAAAGTGCTGGGCTGATCGCCCCGCACCGTTCCCCTTCTTCGCTTCCGGATCACCACTGCATGAGCATGGACCTGCAACGCTTCCACGCCACCTTCTTCGAAGAGAGCCGCGAAGGCCTCGACGCGATGGAGGCCGGCCTGCTGGCCCTGGAGTCGGGGCAGCAGGACGCGGAGATCATCAACTCGGTGTTCCGCGCCGCCCACTCCATCAAGGGCGGTGCCGGTACGTTCGGCTTCGATGCCATCGCCGCGCTCACCCACGTACTGGAAACGCTGCTGGACGAGCTGCGCGCCGGCAAGCGCGCGCTGGAAGGCCACGCGGTCGATGCGATGCTGTCGTCCGTGGATGTGCTGCGCGCCCTGCTGCGCGAGGCCGAGCACGGCCAGGCGGCCGATCCGGCGGCCGTCGCCGCGGTGAAGGCGCGGCTGGAGGCAGTGCTGTCCGGCCAGCCGGCAGCCAGCGCCCCGGCCGCGGCTGCCGCCGCAGCACCGGTGGACGATACGCCCGAAGCCTGGCAGATCGGCTTCACCCCCGCGCCCTCACTGTTCATGAGTGGCAATGATCCGCTGCGCATCATCCGCGAACTGGAACATCTCGGCTCGCTGCAGGTCGCTGCGCGGCTCGAACGCCTGCCCGGCTTCGCCCAGCTTGACCCTCTCGAAGCCCATCTTGCGTGGGACCTCGGCCTGGTCGGCAAGGTGCCGCGCAGCAAGATCGAAGACACCTTTGCGTGGGTGCTGGACGACTGCGAACTGGACATCCGTCCGGCCGCGCCGCCAAGCCTGGCCACCCGCGCCCCCGATACAACAGCCAACGCCCCTTCCACGCCCGTTGCTGCAGTACCCCCCGTTGCCGCCGCCCCTGCCGCCAGTGGCACCCCTGGCACCAGCCAGGACGCGGAAACCTCGATCCGCGTCAGTGTCGACAAGGTGGACGCGCTGATCAATCTGGTCGGTGAACTGGTCATCACCCAGGCCATGCTCAAGCAGGTCTCGCATGCGCTGGATCCGGTGCTTGCCGAGAGCCTGTTCGCCGGCCTGGATCAGCTCGAACGCAACACCCGCGACCTGCAGGAAGCCGTCATCGGCGTGCGCATGCTGCCGGTCGACGCCGTGTTCCGCCGCTTCCCGCGCCTGGTCCGCGACCTCTCCACCCGCCTCGGCAAGCAGGTCCGCCTGCGCACCATCGGTGAAGGCACCGAACTGGACAAGGGCCTGATCGAGAAGATCGCCGATCCGCTCGTCCACCTGGTCCGCAACTCCATCGACCACGGGCTGGAAATGCCGGACGTGCGCAAGGGCGCAGGCAAGGACGAGACCGGCACCATCACCCTGGCGGCGTCGCACCAGGGAGGCCACATCGTCATCGAAGTCAGCGACGACGGACGCGGCCTGGATCGCGCCAGGATCCTCGCCAAGGCGGCCGAACGCGGCCTGAGCGTCCCCGACAATCCCACCGACTCGCAGGTCTGGGACCTGATCTTCCAGCCGGGCTTCTCCACCGCCGACGCCGTCACCGATCTCTCCGGGCGCGGCGTGGGCATGGACGTCGTCCGTCGCAACATCCAGGCGCTGGGCGGTGAAGTACAGATCGAAAGCAGCCTGGGCACTGGAACGCGTACCCTGATCCGGCTGCCGCTGACCCTGGCCATCCTCGACGGCATGACCGTGGCGGTGGCGGGCGAGACGTTGATCCTGCCGCTGGCCTATGTGCTGGAAGCCCTGCAGCCGCAGCCGGAGGACATCCGCAGCATGGCCGGCGAAGGGCGCGTGCTGCGCGTGCGTGGCGAGTACCTGCCGATCCTGTCCCTCAGCGAGTACTACGGGTACGGCGCCCGCATGCCCGGCAGCGAGTCGCTGGTGGTGGTGGTGGAAGGCGACGGGCAGAAGATCGCACTGGAAGTGGACGAACTGGTCGGTCAGCAGCAGGTCGTGGTCAAGAACATCGAGAACAACTACCGGCGTATCGGCGGCGTGTCCGGCGCCACCATCCTCGGCGATGGCCGCGTTGCACTGATCGTCGACATCGGTGGGCTGGTGCGCTCGCTGCGCGTGCCGCAGGCCGCCTGAGTCCGAGCGCAGGTGATCCAGGGCCGCCGCCCCACACGGGCGGCGGCTTTCGTTTGTGTGCAGCCCGGTAGCAAGGCGAGTGTGCGCCTCCCGCTCCATTTCGTGAACTCCGTCGGCCCACGGCGCCGCAGGAAACCACCCGCGTGCAGGCCGGAACACGGCCCCTGCAACGCGTCCGCGCCGCCGTCCCTACGCATCCGGATGTGACGCCCATCCATAAAGTCCGCCGGCCGTGCGCCGCTATCTCGCAGTGACAGTCGTGACCGGACTCGCATCGGCTCCGATTCACGCTGCACTCCCCGGCCGGCACGCACGCCCGCCACTCTGCCCACCTGGAGCACCTGCATGAAGTGGTTCCACGATCTGCCCATCGCCCGCAAGCTGGCCGTGGGGTTCACCCTCACCACCCTGATGACCCTGCTGCTGGGTGCGTTCGCACTGTTGCGCCTGAGCCAGGCCAACGACCAGCTGGGGGCGATGGCCAGCAACGATATTCCGTCGGTGCAGCATCTGGGCGAAGCCCGCTCGCAGCTTGGTGAATTCCGTACCTACGAGCTGGCCCAGCTGACCATGCTGGACCAACCGGACAAGGTGGCCGACTACAACAAGCGCATGGACGCCACCGCCAAAGCCGTACGCGATGAACTGGCGGCCTATGCCGCCTTGCCGGCCCAGGACAAGGAACGCGAACTGTATCGCGCCGCCTCGGCGCAGGTGGATCGCTACTTCGCCGCCAACAAGGCCATGCGTGACGCAGTGGCCGCCGGCGACGGCATCATGGCGCAGCAGATTTCCGACGAGCAGTCGCGCCCGGCACGGCGTGAACTGTTCGACGCCCTGAAGGCACTGGGTGCCCACATCGCCGGCCTGATGGACGCGCGGATCGCCGATGCCAACGCCACCCATCGCGCCAGCATGATCGCCATCATCGGCTGCATCGTACTGCTGTCGTTGCTGGCCGCCGCGCTGGCCACGGTCATCTCGCGGGCCGTGACCGGTCCGCTCGGCAAGGCCGTGCAGGCCATCCAGGCAGTCGCCCGCGGTGACCTGAGCGTCAGCACCCGCGCCACCAGCAACGACGAGGCCGGCCAGATGCTGTCCGCCACCGCGGAAATGACCGCAATGCTGCGCCGTTTCTCCGAGCAGACGCAGCTGATGGCGCAGATGCATGCCGGACCGGATATCAGCCATCGCATCCCGGAAGACTTCCCGGGTGTCTACGGCCAGCTCGCCAGCGGCATCAATACGGTCATTTTCGAGCACCTGGACGCGATCCGCGATGCGATCGACGTACTCAACCAGTATGCCGTCGGCAATCTCGCACCGGACGCGCGCCGCCTGCCCGGCAGCCGCGCCATCCTGCATGAGTCGATGGATGCGGCCAAGTCCAGCCTGCTGGCGATCAATACGCAGATCCAGCAGCTCGCGGCCGCAGCCGCCGCGGGCGACTTCAGCCAGCGCGGCGACGCACAGCGCTTCCAGCATGATTTCAAGGTGATGATCGATCACCTGAACACCATGATGGAAGTCGCCGACAGCAATCTCGGCCAGCTCTCGCAGCTGCTGCAGTCGATCGCTGCCGGGGACCTCACCGCGCGCATGGACGGGCAGTTCAACGGCGTGTTCGCACGGATGCGTGACGATGCCAATGCCACCGTCACCCAGCTGACCCGCATCGTTGGCCAGATCCAGGCCAGCGCCTCCAGCATCACCCTGGCCGCCGGCGAA